>JAGXSK010000051.1 GCA_018333845.1 Clostridia bacterium
AATCATCCTCTAATTCTAATTGTTTTTTGGGAGTTCCCTTTTCCTCAAGCACATTTTCATACTCTGGAGCACCTTGAACTTTTAAAAATTTCACTATCTTTTCAACCTCTTTATCTGAAACATATGCACCTTGAACCCTAATGGGTTTTGATGCTCCTATAGGGAAAAACAGCATATCACCTTGTCCTAAAAGCTTTTCTGCCCCTCCCATATCTAATATAGTTCTCGAATCAATTTGCGAAGATACTGCAAAGGCTATCCTAGATGGTATATTAGCCTTAATTAGGCCAGTTATTACATCAACAGAAGGTCTTTGAGTTGCTACAACCAGGTGAATCCCTGCTGCCCTTGCCATTTGTGCTAATCGACATATTGCATCTTCCACATCAGCTGGTGCTACCATCATTAGATCCGCCAACTCATCTATTAATATTACTATATATGGAAGCGCAGGGTTCTGTCCATCAGGATCCTCCTGTGCTTTTAAATTATTAAAGCGGGTTATGTCCTTTACTCCTGCAGCAGCAAACATTTCATATCGATTTTCCATTTCATTAACCATCCATCGCAAAGCTGTAGCCGCCTTCTTTGAATCTGTTACAACAGGGGATATAAGATGTGGAATTCCGTTAAAATTTGTAAGTTCCACCATCTTGGGATCAATAATCAACAGCTTCAGCTCTGTGGGCAGGGCTTTATACAATAAACTGCAAATAATTGAGTTCATACATACACTTTTGCCAGAACCGGTTGCCCCAGCTACCAATAAATGGGGCATTTTAGATAAATCAGCGACTACTACCTTGCCAGCTATATCCATACCCAAGCCAACAGTAACCTTGGATGAGTTTTCTAAAAACTCTGGACTCTCCAAAACATCTCTAAATCCAACTACTGCAACTTCTTTATTGGGAACTTCAATTCCCACTGCAGCCTTGCCTGGGATAGGCGCTTCAATTCGCACCTGGGAGGCTGCAAGGTTTAATGCTATGTCATCTGACAAATTTACTATCTTACTTACTTTAGTTCCAGTTTCTGGTTGTATTTCAAACCTGGTAATTGCAGGTCCACAGCTAACTTGTGAAACCTTTCCGTTAACCCCAAAGCTTGCCAGGGTATCCTCTAGTTGCTTGATTTTCTCAGATATATCCTTATTCATCCGTGGATTTTTCAATTTTATGTTTCTTTGCAGGAGTGAAATGGGTGGCAAGGTAAACTCACTAGTAGTATTGTTGTATAAGCCAGGTATGTTAGGAGAACTTGTTTCATGATTAGTATTAATCATATCTTCTTCTATGGAAATATGTTCTGATTTATCATTTGCATAGTTCTCAGGTTTGATTTCTCCCTCACTTTCACTATACATATGTACTATTGGCACAACCTTGGGCTTAATCTTTTTATTTTTCTTTTTTGATTGTATGTTCGTCTTGGAGGTGTCTTCTTCATCAAAAAGGAACTGGGAAATCCCATTACCCATCTTATTAAAACCATTTTTAATTAAGCAGATTATTGTTGACAATAAACCCAGAAGGTGAGTATTGGTAATAAGCATAAAGGATAGGAGCAAACATGTAATAATTACAATATAGCTACCAAAAATGCCAAAAACAGTTATTATTGCAATGGAAAAAGTGGCACCAAGAAGT
Organism: Clostridia bacterium; assembly: GCA_018333845.1. GTDB lineage: Bacteria > Bacillota > DSM-16504 > Desulfitibacterales > Desulfitibacteraceae > Desulfitibacter. The sequence continues at coordinate 1,650 of JAGXSK010000051.1, forward strand.
CCCCCGCCTATTCCCCCCATGGAATCAAGAAAGAAATCCTTAATTGAAACATGGTTATGTGCTATATTAATATGCAAGGCAGTGGTAATTGTTAAGAAGGCCAGCACTATTCCAAAACCTTGATTTGACATGCTTGAAACTTTTTTATTTTTAAAAAGCATAACTGCATATATGATCATTAATAGGGGCACCAGATATTTGGCTTGTCCTACTAAACCAGTTAATATTCGTGATATAAATAAACCAAAAAAGCCAATGAAATAGTTTGATGTAAAAGCCACACCCTTATCCATAATATAAATACTTATACCACTTAAAGCGGCAAAGGCCAGCCACAAAATAGCCATTACTTCATTACGGGCTTCTTCCTTGATTCTCTGCCAGATTTGCATATTCTCACCTCAAATCATATTTCTACATATTCGCTACAAATCCTTTAGTATTTAGTAATATTGCCACAATTTAAGCCTCCTATGATAGGAGGCTAATTATTTTAATCTAATTTATGGTAGTTAATAGAATCAACCCTATTCCTACTAGCCAGCAATACACTGAAAAATATTTCAACTTACCCTCTTGCAAGAACTTTAATAATATTCGTATTGCCGCATATCCTGATAAACTAGCAACAATGGTTCCAGTTAGATATGGTCCATAAAAGGCTGTAATAGCTGGTTCTGTTATTAACTCCTTGGTTTTTAAAAGTGTTGCGCCAAGTATTACTGGTATGGCTAATAAAAAAGAATATCTAGCAGCAGTTCCTCTATCTAATCCTAGAATTAAAGACATTGCTATGGTTGAACCAGATCTTGAAATTCCAGGAGTAATTGCCACACCTTGAACAATGCCAACTATTATGGCATCCCTATATCTCATCTGCTTAAAGCCTTTGTTATTTTTTTTAATTGATTCAGCTACCCATAATAAAGCTCCAGTTATTAACAAGGAAAACCCAACTATATGAAGCGAGCCAAACATCTTTTCAAAGGTATCTTCCAGGGCCAGACCCATAATAGCTGTTGGTATTGCTCCTACTATTATTAATAGTGTTAGTTTTTGGAAGGGATTGCGTATCAAGCTAAGAATATCATCTTTAAAAACCACTAATACTGCAATTAAAGTCCCAAAGTGCACCATAACTTCAAAGGTCAAACCCTGGGTTTCTACACCTAATACAGAACTTAATATAACCAAATGCCCAGAACTGCTCACAGGTAAAAACTCAGTTAATCCCTGAATCAAGCCAAGTAAAATAGCTTCTATATAAGTCATTAAGATTTCCCCCTGCAAATCCAAAAAATATTTCCATGGATGTTTTTGACCCTATAAGTATGGATACTTAAATGCCTCATAAATTATATCATAGGTATTAAAAGTTAACCATATTAAAATTTACAGGTATTGGTTGTCAATAAATAACATAAAAAAGGGAACCCAAGGCTGTTCCCAATCATGTAAATATAGCCATCATTGTCGTTGGTAAAAAACATATCAATAACTCTCTAGTATCTCATTTTGTAAGATTATACCTGGCTGTAATTTTGGGTCCAAAAAATCCTGCGGACTTGAACTTAAAATTCTAGCAATCCTGTACTGGCCATTTTCTAGCATTTCAACCTGCAATTTTCTTCCTTGATAATTTATTTCTTTAAACTCTTTAATTTTATCATAATCTTTTAGGACCTCTTCAATAAGTAAGGGTGTATATAATACCATTTTTTTAATGTCCTCCCATTAAATTCATCAGGGTTCGGTTTTGTATTAACTCATTTATTTTCATAACAGCTTGTCCAATACCTCCAACTTCATTAATTAGACCTTCGTCAACTGCATCCTTACCAACCAAAATAGTGCCAATGTCCCTGGCAAGCTCCCCTGTTCTAAACATTAGCTCTCTAAATCTTTCAGGTCTAATTGATGAGTGTTTGCATACAAATCCCACCACCCTCTCCTGCATTTTATCCAGATATTCATATGTTTGTGGCACACCAATTACAAGACCTGTGAGCCTGATAGGATGAATAGTCATTGTTGCAGTCTCTGCAATAAAACTATAATCACTTGCCACTGCAATTGGGACTCCTATACTATGTCCACCTCCTAGAACTAACGATACTGTTGGCTTGGACATACTTGTTAACATTTCTGCTATTGCCAATCCAGCTTCTACATCCCCACCTACTGTGTTTAAAACAATTAGAACACCTTCTATGCTGGGATTTTGCTCCAGGGCTACCAACTGGGGAATAATATGTTCATATTTAGTAGTTTTATTTTGTGGCGGCATTACCATGTGTCCCTCTATTTGACCAACTATGGTTATACAATGTACATTGTTTGGAGCATCAGGAATTTCAATTTCTCCAAATTCTTTAAGATTATTGCTTTTATTACCCTTTATTTTCTTTTTTTGTTTTTTGGGATTGGTATTGGGCATAGGTAAATTTACATTGGATTTAAAATTGGGATTGGAATTGGGATTTGTATTAGGGTTATAATTTATATTTGGCTTACAGGTTAAGATTTCTGTTGGATCTTTAATGAAAAATTTATCGTTCATATTTACCCCCTACTTTTTTCATCTATATGTAGTATATATATGTAGTATACTTTTATAAAAAGAAAAAAATACATGGGCTGGTCCATGTATTTTTATACTTCCATGAGTATGGGTAAAATCATTGGTTTTCTACGTGTCTTTTCATATAAGAATTTACTAAGAACCTCTTTGACATTGGATTTAATTGATGACCACTCAGTAATATTCTTTTGACCACATTTCTCCAGGCATTGTTTAACCTTTTCTTTGGCCTCTTCCATTAACTCTTCAGATTCTCGTACATAAACAAATCCCCTGGATACAATATCTGGTCCCACAAGAACCTTACCTGTTTGTTTGTCCAAGGTAACCACCATTATTAGTATCCCATCCTGAGACAACTGCTTTCTGTCACGTAAGACTATATTGCCCACATCTCCTACACCCAAGCCATCAACCAAAATCCTGCCAGCCTGAACCCTTCCCTTGACATAACCGGATTTTTTGTCCAGTGTTATTATTTGTCCATTTTCTACAACAAAAATATTCTCAGCAGGAATTCCCATGGTCTTTGCAATTTCAGCATGCTTTATAAGCATGCTATATTCCCCATGTACAGGTATAAAATATTTTGGCTTTACCAGGTTAAACATCAATTTTAGATCCTCTTGACTGGCATGCCCTGAAACATGTATACCAGAAATAGCTTCATGGATAACCTCCGCACCGGCTTTGTAAAGTTGATCAATTACTCTAGCTACTGTTTTTTCATTTCCAGGGATAGGAGTTGCTGATATTATTACAGTATCTCCTGGAATAATCTCCAAACGTCTATGATCATTCATGGCAATTCTAGTTAAAGCTGACATTGGTTCTCCCTGACTGCCCGTAGTCATGATAACAACCTTGTCTAAAGGCAAATTAATTACCTCATCAATGTCTATTAAAGTATTATCAGGTATATTCATATAGCCTAGTTCATGAGCTACATTTACAACATTCACCATACTTCTTCCCACAACAGCCACTTTGCGATCATACTTGTACGCAGTTGAAATAACCTGTTGTAAACGATGGACATGGGATGCAAAACAAGCTACTATTATCCTTCCTTTAGAATTCCTGAATATTTCATCAAAGGTTTCTCCAACAACCTTTTCAGACATTGTATACCCTGATCTCTGGGCATTGGTACTATCAGATAACATTACCAGTACGCCCTTTTCTCCTATTTGAGATAACCTTGCAAAATCCATAACATCTCCGTCAACTGGGGTGTGATCAATCTTAAAGTCCCCAGTATGCAAAATGGTGCCAACAGGGGTATGTATGGCTAAACCTATAGAGTCTGCAATACTATGACTAACTCTAAAAAACTCCATATTAAAGGTTCCAATTTGAAGATTATCTCGTGGCTTTATAATATTTAATTGGGCGTTGTTTATACCGCTTTCTTTAAGCTTGGTTTTTACCAATCCAAGTGTCAGCTTGGTACCATACACAGGGACATCTAGTTCTTTAAGAAGAAATGGCAGAGCCCCTATATGATCCTCATGACCATGGGTAAGGATAATACCTTTTACTTTTTCTTTATTTTCTATTAGATAAGTGAAATCAGGAATAACAACATCTACCCCTAACATTTCATCTTCTGGGAAGGTTAGGCCTGCATCAATAACCACTATCTGGCCATTATACTGGATTACAAACATATTCTTTCCAATTTCACCCAGACCACCCAGGGGAATTATATTCAATTTTTTTTCATCATCGACCATCTTTTCACCTCCTTAAATTTTAAGTTCCGGTCATAATATGACATGAAAAAGCACTACTTCAAATAGAGTAGTGCATAGCACAAGCCGCACAACAACTCCTTTTAAAATTATACTCAAATATATATATTTAAGCAAGTTTTACTAGGTTTCAATTATTATTAGTATTGCCAAGGTTACATTTTTATAATCAATTTATGACAGAATCAAATGGAGGTAGACATTGTCTACCTCGTCTACTTTTATAATTTAGGTTACACTAAATAATTTACATTATATTTTTACTTTCCTAAATACCTTTAATTCCTCATAAATTAATTGTTTTTGCTTTGGATCAACTTCCAATAAGGGTAATCTTAATGAGCCAACATCAAGTCCTGTCATATTTACTGCCGCCTTAACAGGGGCAGGGTTAGTTGTTATGAACATTGCCTTAAATACGGGCATGAGCTTGTAATGCAGCTCTCTAGCTTCACTCAATTTGCCTTCCATAAATAATGTTACCATTTCCTGTATTTCCTTGCATACCACATTGGAGGCTACGCTTACCACACCATGACAGCCAAGGGATAACATGGGCAGTGTTAATGAATCATCACCACTGTATATTTTAAAATTATCTGGAACAAGCATTTTTAAGGTGCTTATTTGATCCATATTTCCGCAAGCTTCTTTAATTCCAATAATATTATCAATCTGAGATAACCTTGCTACTGTTGATGGTTCCAGGTTTGTTACCGTTCTAGATGGTACATTATACAATACTATGGGTAAGGATACTGCATTTGCAATGGCTTTGTAATGTGCATAAAGGGCATCCTGGGGTGGCTTATTGTAGTATGGAACAACGAGGAGAATACAGTCCACACCTAATTTTTCTGCTTCTTTTGAGATCTCAATGGAGTATCTGGTATTATTTCCACCTGTACCTGCCATTATAGGTATTTTACCTTTTAAGGCTTTTGTAACCTGTTCAAAAAGCTGTAACTTTTCGTCGGTGGTCAGAGTGGGAGACTCACCTGTTGTACCAGCTAGTAAAATTGTGTCTGTCCCCTCGGCTACAAGTCTTTCAGCTAACTTTACAGTTTGATTATAATCAACTTCCAGCTGATCATTAAAGGGTGTAACCATAGCAGTAATAACTTTTCCTAGATCAATTGACATCTTTTCACCGCCTTTTAAAATTTTTAATAGTACCAAGTAATTATAGTCTAGAAACTACTGGCATTAATCAGTCAATATAAATTTTTTATGCAAAGCATTAACTGCCTTTTCCAGATCATCTTCAGTGATTAAACACCAGATGGAGGTATAGGAGTCTGCCGACTGAAGAATCTCTATGTTTTCCTCAGTGAGAGCTTCCACTATCTTAGCAACAACCCCTGGCATACCTGTCATTCCAGCACCTACTGTAGCAACTTTTGCACAACCGTCCTTTACTTCTACCAGTAAATTTAAATTTTCCAGGATTTTAACTGCTTTTTTTGCAACTTCAGTCTTTACAGTAAACAATAAAAGTTCTGGTAAAATATTGATAAAATCCACACTTATTCCTGCAAGGGCCAGGGAGTTAAACACCCTCTTTGGTAAAAGTTCTTCTGTAACAGGTATTTTTATCTGTGTAATGTTAGTTGAATAGGTTATGCCTGTAATAAGCCTATCAGAAACACGAATAGAACCCCTCTCAATTGTACCACCATTGGAAGTAATTAATGTGCCTGGATTATCATTAAATGTACACTTAATTCTTAATGGTATATTCTTTTGCATTGCAATTTCCACTGCTCGTGGATGGACCACCTTTGCTCCTTCATGTGCAAGCTGACAAACTTCTGAATAAGTTACTTGTTCTAGGGTTTTAGAGTTATTCACCAGTCTAGGGTCAGCGGTTTTAACTCCATCAACATCTGTATATATTTCTACAGCCTCAGCACTTAGTGCTACTCCAAGGGCAGCTGCTGTTGTATCGCTCCCCCCCCTTCCTAAAGTAGTTACCTCACCAGTTTCAGAAACTCCCTGAAAACCCGCTACGACAACTATTTTATCTTCTTGCAACTCTTTAACAATTTTTTGCGGATCAATTCTTAAAATGGAAGCATTTCCATGTTCTGAATCTGTAATAATACCTGCTTGTAAACCAGTTAAAAAGCAGCTAGCATATCCCATGTTTTTTAAAGTACTAGATAATAGAATTCCAGAGATTATTTCTCCACATGACATTAACATATCAAGCTCTCTTAAATCTATTTCAGGACTTAATTCCTTGACCATATCAATAAAGGTGTCAGTAGCATATGGATCACCCTTACGTCCCATGGCAGACACAACAACCACCAAGTTTACACCAGATTTTTTGGCACGGATTATTTTTTGAGCAACCATTGCCCTTTTCTCTGATGTCGCTACTGATGTACCACCAAACTTTTGTACTAATATTTTCAAAATATACACCTCTTTTTATACAAAGCTTTTAGATACCAACAGCTCAGCAATTTGTATAGCATTGGTTGCAGCTCCCTTTCTTAGCTGATCTGCAACAACCCAAAAGCTTAAACCATTATCAAAGGCCAGGTCTTTACGTATCCTTCCAACAAATACTTCGTTTTTATAAGAACAGTCTATTGGCATTGGATAGGAGTTTAGGGTAATGTTATCCACAACAATAACTCCAGGTGCATTGCTGAAGCATTCTTTTGCCTGTTCTACGGTAATTGGTTGTTTTGTTTCAATAGTAATAGCTTCACTATGGCTACGCAATACTGGAACCCTTACAGCAGTTGCAGTTATTCTAATATCCTCATCATGGAGCATTTTCCTTGTTTCATAGACCATTTTCATTTCTTCTCGTGTATAATTGTTCTCCATAAAACGATCAATATGGGGGATTAAGTTGAAAGCTATTTGGTGTTGGAAATTTTCTGGAGTTATAGGCTCCTGGTTTAACAATTGTTTTGTTTGTACTATTAATTCATCCATGGCCTCTTGACCAGCCCCTGATACAGCTTGATAGGTGGAAACAATTACCCTTTTTATACCAACCTTATCATAAATGGGCTTAAGTGCAACTACCATTTGTATTGTGGAACAATTTGGGTTAGCAATCAATCCTTTATGCCACTCCACATCTTCAGGGTTAACTTCTGGAACTACCAAGGGAACATCAGGTTCCAGTCTAAAAGCACTGCCATTGTCAATTACCACTGCACCCATGGCAACAGCAGCTTTAGCAAATTCCATGCTGGCAGCTCCCCCTGCGAAAAGTGCAATATCAACCCCTTTAAAGGATGCTTCGCTAGTTTCTTCAATAATTATTTCTTCACCTTGAAAATTCACTGTTTTTCCAGCTGAGCGTTTTGTAGCCAGAAGCTTTAAAGATTTAATGGGAAAATTTCGTTCCTCTAAAACTTCAAGTATGGTATTTCCAACAGCTCCAGTACCCACCAATGCCAAATTATAACTCAACTTTATTCCCCCTCTTGTATTTGGTTTATTATTTATATTGAAGTAGGATTGGCTGAATCTGCCTACCCTCTAGTGCTTCTAATATTGTTTCTTTAATTAAAGGAAAATGAGCTACTATGGATCTAGCCTTTTTCTGGGGACTATCCTGACCAAAGGGAACAAGATAAATATTTCTCGTATTTAAAAGAATACCAAGGTTTTTTGCATTCATACTTAAACCATCGTTTGTAGAAATAGCAATTACAACTGGTTTTTGATTTCTAAGCTGTGCTTTTGCGGCCATTAATACTGCAGTATCTGTAATGCCGTTGGCCAGCTTAGCTAAAGTATTTCCTGTACAAGGAGCAATTATTAGAATATCTAAAAGCTTTTGCGGCCCTATTGGTTCTGCATCCACTATTGTAGATATTATTTTGTTTGAGGTAATTTCCTCCATAGTTTTACGCCAGTATTCCGCCTTGCCAAACTTTGTGTCCTTCTGAAATACAGCATGTGACATAATGGGAATTACATTAGCTTCCTCATCTACAAGTGATTTAATATAGGGCATTGTCTCATTAAGTGTGCAGTATGAACCTGTCACAGCAAAGCCAATGGTTAGGCCTTTAACAGACATTGGTTACACCTCCTTTACCCTTGGAAATATGATCTAGTATTAATCTTGGATATACAGATCCCAGAATATTTCCAGCAGTAACAGGTGCTACCCTTCCTGGTAAACCAGGAGCCAAATATGCTGTTATGCCTAGTTCTTCAACTGCATTATAATCTAGGCCCCCTGGTGCTGAAGCTAGGTCTATTATTACACAGTCGCGATTTAAAAGTTTTAGTTTTTGCCTTGGCAAAATGAGGAAAGGAACTGTATTAAAAATTATCTCCATTTCTGGTAGTTTTTCATCCATATGCTTTAGCTCTACTATATGACAGTTCATTTCCAGTGCCCTTGCAAGCTGTTCACTGCTTCTGTCAGCTACATAAGTATTAGCACCTAAACCCTTAAGCATTCTAGCTAAAGTAATCCCAACTCTACCAAACCCTATTACCAAGCTTTTGCTGTTATGAATTGTTATTGAAGTCAATTCCATTGCTTTTGCTATTGCACCTTCTGCAGATGGAATAGAGTTTAAAATGGCAAAATCATTTAATTCTGCAGTCTCTATAAGGCTGAAACTATATTTCTCTCTCAAGTTCAAAAGGTAAGATGACGCCATGCCAACTAACACAAGAATGTGTGGTTGAAAAGACCTTACAACTTCTTCATTAAAATAAAGCTTAGATTTTGAAGTGGATTTAACAAGACCATGATTATCCACCCCAGGTATTGGCAAAATCATTACATCAGATTTTCTTGCAGGGTTAATCAAATCATTATAAAACTCCATTTTATGCATTTCTTTAAAATTAAATCCTACATCATCACTATCAAAGCCTGCTAGTAAAAGTTTTGCATTATATTCAATTAATTTTTTAGCAAGATAAATATCTCTTCTATCCCCATACACAATAGCTATGGTAAGACCATCTAAGTTTTTACTCAATTTTCTCCCCCCTCACTAATTGTCAATACCAATGTATGACAAGGCGAGAGATTAGGTGAATATAATTTATAGCTCTAACAAATTTTCCAGGCCATAAATTAACCCCTTGCATTTCACAACTTTCTTTATGGCCAGGGCAACTCCTGGCATAAAGCTTGTCCTGTCGTAGGAATCATGTTTAATTGTAAGGGTCTGCCCTTGAGCTCCAAAAATAACCTGTTGATGTGCAATTAAGCCTGTTAGTCTAACGCTGTGTATGGGAATATTATTAATTATCTCTCCCCTGGCAGGAGAGCTGTCATATATCACTGGGGTACTTTTTAAATTCCTGGCAATGCCTTCGGCAGTTTTTAGCGCAGTACCAGATGGAGAATCAGCCTTTCTAGGATTATGCATTTCTATTATTTCCACTTCGGTAAAATGTTTGGCAATCTGCTTGGATATCTCCATCATAAGCACAGCCCCTAGTGCAAAATTTGGAGCAACCACCACTCCAACTCCCTTTTCCTCTGCTGACATATGTATCTGATCTAAATCTTGCGGCTTCAGTCCTGTAGTTCCCACCACTACTGGAACCTTTTCCCTCAATGCAACCAAGGTGTTATCCAAAACAATTTCTGGATGAGTAAAATCTACTACCACATGAGGTTTACTTTCTTCAATAGCCTTTTTCAGATCATGTCTAACAAAAACATTGCTGGGCAGGCTGTATTCATAATGATGGGCTGTATCCACAACTGAAACCAGCTCTAAATCACCTGAATTTAATACCATGTTAACTACTTCTTTTCCCATTTTTCCAAATCCGCCTACAACCAGTACACTTATTGGCTTGTTCAAATAAAACATCTCCTTCATTTTTCTTTATAACTTTATCTTTAACAAATTTACCATTTATTATAAAAAATGAAGCTTGGTTTGCCAGGGTAACCCTATATATTATATTCAAAAAGACGATTTAAGCTATACTTAAACCGTCATAATATTAAATTGTAAATATAAATTATCTGCAAGTCAATTAGTACAGCAATAAAATCAAAGAAAATGGTGAAATTTCCTTTATTTATCTGTATTTAGATCATGCTTTCTTTCTTTAATAGGACCTATCTAACTCAACTATGATTACTTGATCACCAATTTTTTTTATAGCTTCCCATGGAATAGTTAAAGTGCTCCTTTCTCCAAAAATCCTTAAAAATCCATTAGGATTAGGTAATAGAATACTATCAACATATCCACTATCTCCATCTATCATTAGATCCGAATCTCTAATAGTACCAAGCCTTGCTCCATCATAAATATTGATTATTTCTTTACCCAACAGGTCACTTAGTTTCACATTCTATCACCTCTTAGTAAATTTTTTAGAAATTCTTAACATAAAAGGTTGTGCTAGGGTCAGAAAAAGTGCTATACCCGCAATAGTATCAATTTCAACGGAAATAATTTTCATTGTCGAGGGCAGTTCTAAACCTAAAAAGGTGGTCAGCATTAACAGGGAAAGATATATACCACCTGCAATTGCTACTAATTCAGCAAGTGCCTGTGATACTGGACTGGCTTTTATCTCTTCTGGCATACCAGAAAATGATGCGGCCTTCATTTTCTGCTTTACCTTTTCCCTCAGTGCAAAAACAATTAAAACAATTATTAGAATCAATAACAAAATATTCATAATATAGCCCTCCAAAAAATTACTTTCATTATTTTTTATGATTGGATAAGCTATTATATTCCAAAAAAAAAGAGCATAGTGCAGTTTTAATACCCTGTATGTCCAAACCCACCTTCGCCCCTATTTGATCGGGACAATTCATTCACCACTTCGAGAGAAGCAGTTGCTACCGGACAAAATACCATCTGGGCTATCCTGTCTCCCCGATTAATTATAAATGTTTCTCGCCCATGGTTTATTATAATTATTTTTATTTCACCCCTGTAATCACTATCAATTGTACCCGGGCTATTTAATAATGTAATCCCCCATTTTAATGCTAGACCACTGCGAGGTCTAATCTGCGCTTCATAACCCTTTGGTATTTCAAATGCCAATCCTGTAGACACCAATGCTGTGCTGCCCGGCTCTACCTTTATACTTTCTGTAATACAGGCATACAAATCTAAACCCGCTGATCCTGGGGTCATGTATTTAGGTAATGGTATATCTTTATATCCTATAGTTTTTACATATACTTTTATATCCATATTACTACCACTCCATAGTTAAAGCTAACAATTTATATCCTTGGGTCCTAAAGTTATAAGTGAATACTTATCTAAATCTGCTAAGTGCTCATCCAACCTGTATATATCATCTAATGTAACCTTAGTAATGTTATTAATAACCTCTTCAGCGGTAATAATTCTATCATGAGTAATCATAGTTCTGCCTAACCTGTTCATCCTATGACTTACACCTTCCATGCTAAGCAAAATATTACCCTTAAGTTGATTTTTAGAACGCTCCATTTCAGCCAGGCTTATTTCTCTTTTATTTAAGCTTTGAATTTGCCTGTACATTTCATCAATAATTTTTTTAGTATTCTTTGGAGCAGTTGCAGCATAAACTACAAAGAGACCTGCATCACTATATACTGTTAAATATGAATAAATAGAATAAGCTAATCCCATGTCCTCTCGTACTGATTGAAATAGTTTAGATGAAATGCCACCTCCAAGAAGGTTGTTAAATACCATTAAAGCATACAGGTCTTTGCTGCTTTGATGTAATCCTTTTGTTCCCAGGCAAATATGCATTTGCTCAATATCCTTATCTTTAGAATGCCTAACAGTGATAAAAACTGGATTGGCTTGCATTTCCTTTCCTATCTGTTCACATGTGACTTTTTCCAGGAGGATATTTAATTTCTCCTCTAATCTCTCATGGTTAAGGTTCCCTGCAGCACTAAGTATAATATTATCTGGTATAAAAAATTCTCTATAATAGTTTAAAATATCTTTCCTGGTGTAACCAGACACTGTTTCTTTTGTTCCAAGTATAGCTCTGCCAAGGGAATGCCCACGCCAAACCTGCTGAGTAAAAATATCGTGAATAATTTCATCTGGAGTATCCTCATACATCATAATCTCTTCACAAACTACATTCTTTTCTTTTTTTATGTCTTCTTCCCCAAAGCATGAATTCAACATCATATCGGATAATAGTTCTATAGCCAATTCAATATCATCTTTTAGGACCCTAGCATAAATGCAAGTATATTCCCTGCTAGTAAAAGCATTTAGTGTTCCACCAACCGTTTCCAATTCCTCAGCGATCTGCTTGGCTGTTCTCTTTTCTGTACCCTTAAACAATAGGTGCTCAATAAAATGAGTGATGCCCTGAAAGTGTTGTTCTTCATTTCTAGAGCCAATCTTTATCCAAAATCCTATAGAAACCGAATTAGCATAAGGCATTTCCTCTGTAACTAATCTGATTCCATTTTTTAAACGTGATTCTTTTATCAATACAATCCTCCCTTTCTTGACATTTATTCCTTTTCAATAAAAAATTTTAAAAACCTCTTTTTCTATGAAAAATTTAAAACTAGGCAACCCTAGTTTTTTAAAAAATCTTTTGAAATTTTTCTAAAACATTCATGCTTCGAACAGCTTCCCTCCCGACAATGGGAATTGTTTGAGTTTTTACATCATCAACGTATATTTCTAACATGCCAAGCACTGTTCCTTCAACAACTGGAGCATAAACATGATTATTAATCTTCTTTTTTACTTTAAACCTGCTGCCCTTTGGATAGGCTGCTGTAATGCTATAAGCAAGATGTAAGCTTAATAAATCTTTATGTCCATTCTTAACCTCTATGTGTCCCATGAATGTGTCTTTAGGTAAAGTATAGACATTCCAGTTGCGAAAACCATATTCGAAAAGGCTAATAACATCACTATATCTTGCCTTGCTGCCAAGTACAACAGCTATTAGTTCCTTATCATCTCTCTTTACAGAAGCTATTAAACATTGACCTGCTGCTATGGTTGTGCCTGTTTTAATACCAGTAGCATAGGGATAATTCCATAATAATTTATTGGTATTCTTTATATACCTGGTTTCCCCAGATACAAATTCTAATCTGTCTTCTTTAATTTGAACATATCGGGAAAATAATTCATTGCCCATGGCATATCTGCTTATTAACGCAAGATCATATGCTGATGAAAGATGTTCCTCATCAGGCAGACCGTTTGTATTATGAAAAGATGTATTCACAGCCCCTATAATGGCAGCCTTTTTATTCATAAGCATTAAAAATATTTCTTCATTTCCTGCAATATACTCACCAATGGCGTATGCTGCATCATTTCCAGACTTAACCAGGGCACCTTTAATTAAATCACCAAGGTATACCTGTTGATTTTCTTTGAGATATATACTAGCCTCTCCAACCTTAGAAGCCTTTTTGGAAATTGTAGCAATATCCTCTATATTACCAAGTTCTAAACCTAATATTGCTGTAACTACTTTAGTTGTACTTGCAGGATACAAAGATTCGTATGGATTTTTTTCATATAGAATTTTTCCTGAATTGGCCTCAATTAAAATGGCAGATCTGGCTGTAATATAGGGTATGTCTGCCAGGGAAATTGCTGGTATGTATAATGCCAGGACAACTAATACAACACATTTAATAAAAAATATTTTGATACGGTATGGCTTCATCTTCTATTCCTTTCATGCTAAAACTTTATGTTTTATAGAATATTAGATACTGTAGTCAGTTTATACCCCTTTTCCTTTAAAGCTTTAATTATTATTGGCAGGGATTTAGTTGTATTCTCTGTGGGATGCATCAGCACTATGGCGCCATTTTGGGCACTTTCTATAACCTTGTTTGCTATAACCTCTGCAGTCCTATGTTTTTGCCAATCTAATGTATCTATTGTCCAGAAGATTGTTTTATACCCTAGTTCTCCTGCCGCTTCTATAACATGCTGCTTTTTTTCCCCATAGGGGGTAGCAAAAAGTTCTGTTTCTATACCAGTTAGGGCTTTGATTATTTTTTGGGTTTTAAGGATTTCTTGTTTGTTTTCTTCCTTACTTAATTGATCTACATGTGGATGGGAATATCCATGATTACCAATTTCATGTCCCTTTTGATGTATAAGTTTGATCATTTCAGGAAACTTGCTTGCCCATTTGCCTGTTGGAAAAAAGGTAACTTTAATATTCTCTTTTTCAAAAATATCTAACATGGGTTCAATATACTCCTCGCCCCAGTCAACATTTATGGTTAATGCAATTGCTTTTTTGCTAGTTTCTCCTTGATATATAGGTTTATGTAAGGATTCTATGCTAACAGGCATTTCCTTTTGCTGGTAAAATCCATATAAACCAATAGAAGCAATTAATAAACATAAAGCAAGAACTGCTCCCTTCCCCAACTGTTTTCTACTAATAAATCCAATAAACATTAGCAACCCTCCCAGAATATAAGAAAGATAAAAACAACTTCTTAAAAAAATATATTCTGCCAGGGAGGATATATTCTAGTAGAATATAAAGAAAACCATAAACCTCTAAGCAGGCTTATGGTTAATCATTAGCTTCTGTTGTTATTTCTTTGGGAATACCTTTTTTTTGATCTTTCGGGTTTTTCCCCTGAACTGCCATTACTCTCATAGCCTGGAAGAGCTTCCTTGCGAGATAACTTCAACCTGCCTTGTTGGTCAAAACCTGTTGCCTTGACCATGATTTGCTCCCCTTCTTTGACAACATCCTCAACTTTTTCTACTCTGCTAACATCTAGTTGAGAAATATGCACTAAACCCTCTTTTCCAGGCAGACCCAATACTCCTTCAATAATCTCTACAAATGCTCCAAAATCAGTAACCCTTGTTACTTTACCCATATATATTTTCCCAATTTCAACATCTTGAGTTAAAGCAGTTATCAACTTATAAGCATTATCACCTGCATTACCATCTACTGCTGCAATAAATATTGTCCCATCATCCTCAATGTCAATCTTGGCGCCAGTTTGTTCAACTATTTTCTTGATAATTTTGCCTCCTGGACCTATAATATCTCGAATTCTGTCAGGATCTACTTGCATACGCATGATTCTTGGTGCATACGGGGATAATTCAGGTCTTGGCTCAGGTAAAACTTCAAGCATTTTGCCTAGAATATGCAAACGACCTTCCCTGGCCTGCTCTAATGCACCCTTTAAAATATCAACTGTAATTCCTGGAATTTTAATATCCATCTGTAACGCTGTGATGCCTTCACTTGTGCCTGCTACCTTAAAATCCATGTCACCCAAGGCATCTTCAACACCCTGAATATCAGATAGTACTTCTACATTTGCTCCTTCTTTAATTAATCCCATGGCTATTCCGGCCACTGGTGCTTTTATTGGCACTCCAGCATCCATTAGACTTAAAGTGCTTCCACAAACACTGCCCATGGATGTGGAACCATTAGATCCAATTACCTCTGATACTACCCTAATTGTATATGGAAAACTCTCTTCTGATGGGATTACAGCTTCAAGTGCCCTTTCAGCTAATGCACCATGACCTATTTCTCTTCTACCAGGGCCACGCATAAACCTGGCTTCTCCAACACTATATGGAGGAAAATTATAATGATGCATATATCTTTTGGACTCTTCAACACCTAGTCCATCAAGTACCTGTTCATCTCCAACTGCCCCAAGGGTAGCTACAGTTAATACCTGTGTTTCACCCCTATTAAAAAGTCCTGTTCCATGAGTCCTTGCTAATAAACCTACTTCACAGCTAATAGGTCTAATTTCATCTTTTTTCCTGCCATCTACTCTAATTCCTGTTTCTATCATGGTTGTTCTCAGTACTTTTTTCTCAATTTTACCAATTAGTTGTTTAATGTTTTTTATAAGATTTGGATCTTCTACTAGCTCCTCTGCATAAACTTCCTGAAGTTGTTCAATAATCTGGTTCTTTACTTCTTGTGATTTCTTTTCTCTAGTTGCCTTATTCCATTGTGCTGATGAAGCGTTTTTAAATAATTTTTTTATCATGGGAAGGGCTATTTCCTCTACTTTGATTTGAACATTCTCATCTGGCTCCTCAACTTCAACTATCTGCTTTTCTGCTGCCAGACCCATTTCCTGTGCTTCCCTTTGAAAATTCTCTATAAATACAATTATATCCTTGATAGAATCGTGGGCTTTTTCCATGGCTTCTAAAATTAGTTCCTCACTGACTTCCTTGCTTCCTGATTCAACCATCATAATGCCATCTTTTGTACCTGCAACTACAAGATGAAGCTGGCTATTTTCCATTTCTTCTAATGAAGGATTTATTATAACTTGTCCATTAATAAAGCCAACTGAAACAGCAGCTATTGGACCTAAAAATGGTATTTTAGATATAGTTAAAGCTGCTGATGCACCATTAATAGCAGCAATATCAGGTGGGCAATCTTGATCTACACTAAGCACAGTAGCAACTATTTGCACGTCATTCCGGTAACCCTCAGGAAACAAGGGTCTAATAGGTCTGTCAATTAACCTGCTGCTCAGAATGGCTTTTTCGCTTGGTCTGCCCTCTCTTTTAATAAATCCGCCTGGAATTTTGCCTACTGCAT
>JAGXSK010000052.1 GCA_018333845.1 Clostridia bacterium
AGCTGAAAGGCAACCTCTTTTGCCAACCCATTTTGTTCTCCTGCTTCTGCCATTGCAGCTATCATTAGATACACATAGGCAGGACCACTTCCACTAAGACCCGTAATGGTATCTATCATATCCTCTTTAACATGCATAACAATACCCAACGAGCTAAATAAGGCATCAACTATAAATCTCTGGCTATCCTTGGTATTCTTACCCATGGTAACAGCAGTAGCACCCGCTTTGACCTGGCAGGGTAAATTGGTCATGGTCCTTACTAAACAATAATCTTTATCCAGCCTCTTTTCAAACCAATCAAGGGACAAACCAGCTGCAGTAGATATGATTAACTGCTCCTGGGTCAATAACCCCTTCATCTCATTTAGTGCACACTCCATGTCCTGTGGCTTTACCCCTAGAATAACAATACGAGCATCTTCCAATACATGGGCTTTATCATGGCTGGTTTTAACTCCCCAGCGGGTTTTTAAGCCTGCTAGCTTATCCCTGTCACTTTTATTAGTTACATAGATATTACCAGCATCAGCAAAACCACTGCTTAGCAAACCCTTGATCATTGCTTCTGCCATATTTCCTGCACCTATAAAGGCTATTTTACCGAACATATCCATTTTAATATCCTCCCTTTTTTTGTCATATATTTTTGTTATATATTTTATGCACTTTAAAAAATCCAAATTTTACCTATAACATGATTCTTTTTAAATATAAAAAAGCTCTCCATCCACAAAGGACGAAAAGCTTAAAGATTTCCGTGTTACCACCTTAATTGATGCTGAATAAACAGCATCCACTCATTTCAGGTACGCCTGCTGCAGGTTATACCCTCCCCTCTGATAACGGTGGGGTTCCGTAACTGGTTTATCACCAGCGGCTCCAGGGCGGGTTTCAGAAACATTACTTGACAATACCTTCCAGCCAGGGGTATTGCTCTCTGACAAGCTCTCTTTCTTACTATTCCCTTTCATGACCTTTACTTCAATATAGTTTTTTAACGTTATTGTTATTTTAACAGGCATAGGGAAAAGTGTCAAGTTATTGTACAGTTTTTGTTCAAAAAACTGATATTTATTTTGCTTATGTATTTATTATTGTATCTTTATACTTTGGATATAATAAGAAAGATAGATATAAAATTTTTAACTAACAAGGAGGTTTCTTCCATGCAGGATATGATATGTGACTGCCTATGTGTATATAGAAAGGATGGAATGTGCGAATTGGGCATTCCAGTAATAACAGGGGACAGAAGAAGACGAGGATTTTGCCCGGCCCTTTCTAGAAGTAGTGCTTTTAAGATTCAGGGTAATAACAGCTTAGTATAGTAATTTTATTTAGTAGAGAATTTTAAATAATTCAAGTATGGATTCAAGATCTATAATAATAGCAAAGCTAGTCTTAAAAGGTAAAGGAGCCACCAGCCCTTTGGGAAGGTGGCTCCTGTGAATCGTGTGGCGGTGCCCTAATTTCTTTTAAAGATTTTAAGTGTTTGCTCTAATAGACCTGCTAGAAATATTGTGATAAGGGCCCATGCAAATACTCCAGCGGTATTGAGATAGGCCTTTTCTATTAGCAAGCCTGTACCCATTGATATTCTGGGCTGGCTGAGAACTTCTGCCGCTATAACTATTTTGAGATTTAAACCCATTGTTGCTGACATTCCCCCATAAAGATAAGATCTTATAGAAGGCAAGTACAGGTCCTTTAACCTGTCTATTTTATTTACATTATAGATGTTCATCAT
Source organism: Clostridia bacterium (assembly GCA_018333845.1). Classification (GTDB taxonomy): domain Bacteria; phylum Bacillota; class DSM-16504; order Desulfitibacterales; family Desulfitibacteraceae; genus Desulfitibacter. Next base: position 1,751 of record JAGXSK010000052.1, read on the forward strand.
TTCCACCAATTTAACATCCACATTTCTTATACCTTGTACTGTGTTTTCGTAAATTACTGGAAATATCACTACAAAACCTACTAAGATTGGAGCTTTTTCTGATTCTAACCAGATGATAGCAAGGAGTATCATTGCCATGGTAGGTACTGCCTTACTAATAAGAACTAGAGGTCTTAGAAGATAGTAGATTGACTTTGAAAAGCCTCCCATCATTCCTAAACTAATTCCCACCCCTAATGCAAGGATAAATCCTGTCAGGGCTCTTTTTAACGTATTTATCACTGCTAGTATAAAATCAGGTGATTTAATGATTTTAATGGTTTCATTTAAAGTTGTCTCAGGGGAGGGAATTAAAATTTCTTTATCTACTACAATAGATGCAATCTTCCAGAGTATTAATAGTATTATTACCGATAGTATTGTATAAAGCAGCTCTTTTTCACCCTTAGTTTTAGAAATAGAAGCCTTCATCTGGAAGCTTTCCTCCTACTGCTTCCGGTGAATACTCAAAGAGTACTTTTAAATAGTTTTCAATTGCTTCCCTGGCCTCCTTTGAGCTCCTATATTCAATGTTAGATCTCTGCAGACCATTTATTACAGCGGCTTTAGATAATCCTGTTTCAAGTTCTTCACTGTATTGACCTGCTTTTTCAGGATTTGCAGATAACCATTCAATACTGCTCTCATATTCCTTCAAGAACATTTCCACAAGCTCTGGGTGATTTTCAATTAATTCATTTTTGATGATTAGCGATGCCTGGGGATAACTATCACCCTTATCTAATTTACTCCATTCTTCCTGTAAATCTAACAATATAACTGTATCCTGCTTTTTCATCATTACATTTGAAAGTACTGGTTCTGGAATAACAGATATGGTACTTTTTCCGGCTATAAAGGATGAAGCAAGCTCTGTAGCTTCACCCATATAGGTTAATGTAACATCTTTTTCTGGATCTATACCATTACTTGCCAGAAGATACCTGAATACTATATCTGGAGTAAGGCCTCTCCCCAAAGTATGGATTTCTCTGCCTTTTAAATCTTCCCAGCCATTAATTTCTTCATTCCCAACCACATAGAGAACTCCCCAAACAACAGATGCTGCCAGTTTATACTCCACACCTCTATTATACAAAGCCGCGGCTAGATTGGTGGGTACAACTGCTATATCAATTTCTCCAGAGACAATTTTAGATGCCATGGCATCCGGTGATTTAACAGATTCATAGCTTATTTCTATATGTTCCCCAAAGGACGGATTTTCTTTAAACATTTTTATCATGCTCAGGGTCGGTGCACCTGAGGGAGCTGCTACCTTTAGACTTATATTTTCTGCCTCTTTTACATTTGATTCTGAAGCTTCTGGTGGATTGTTTACCTTTGATGCGCATCCAGAAAACATTAATACTGCTAAACTTACAATTAGTATTAAGCTTTTTATTTTTTTCATTACTCCACACTCCCATTTTATTATTATTTTAAGCACTTTTAAATTCACTTGTTTCCTTAATATCTTTTTGTTTTGAAAGGATTTTGATCAGCTTGGTTCTAATACTGATTAATTCTTTATCTTCCAGGGTCCTTATATTTTGCGGCATATCAATGTTTATTACGTTTCTTACAGTACATGGGTTTTTAGTAAGAACAACAATTTTATTGCCTAACAATACAGCCTCGTCTATTTCGTGGGTGACAAAAACAACGGAATTATTCCATTGATGCCAGATATCAATCAAGCTTTTCACCATGTTGATTCTAAGGTCATAATCCAGAGATTTAAAGGGTTCATCCATTAATAACAATTCTGCCTGGAAATTAAATGCCCTTGCTATGGAACACCGCTGGCGCATACCCCCACTTAATTGATGGGGATACTTGTTTTCAAAATTAGTCAGGCCTACTAGCTCAATTAAACTCTTCAATTTCAAATCTGAGGCCTTTTTATTTACTAACTTGATGTTTTCATACACTGTTTTCCAAGGCAGCAGCCTATCCTCTTGAAAGACATATCCTATTTTCTTTTTATTGTCGCCAATTATACCTTCATCGGGCTTTATTATACCTGCAATTATGTTAAGCAAAGTAGATTTTCCACAACCAGAAGGGCCTAAAATACAGGTTATTTCTTTATCTTTAACATTTAAACTGAAATTGTGTAATACTTTTATCTCATCAAAGTTTTTACAAATCCTTTCCAGCTTCAAATTAAGCCCCCCTTTTATCACTTTTTTCTTTTCTAAGGTTTTCTTGAAATGCATAATAGATAAAGGAATCAATTTTTGAGTTATCTATTTCATTCTCATTTCCATCATATGTCATATTTAATATTGGAATTGCGGAAAGTTTCCTTTCGTTCTGGGATAAAATGTTTAAAATGGTATTAGTATTTTCATACATAGAAGCAACTGTAATAACTCCCTTTACATGGCTTAAATCACCCAGGAGTTTCGACCATCTATATCTGCCATTGCCGCCAGCATAAAGGTTTAAGTATTTATCCGCTCTTTCCATAAGGTTTTCTAGATTTTTTTCAAATGCGCTGCTTCCTGCTAATATGTCCGATATTGTTTTAATATAGGATAAAAATTTATCTAGTTCATTATAAGCTGCGGACTCTTTTTGATTATTTGCTTGAGCCAAATAATCTCTCCACATCAACCACATATACTCACTAAGGGGAGCATAGAACACCTGTATGCCTTGTTCTTCCATGTTTTTGAAGGTATTGTTGTTCATGAAATGGTTAAACAACACATTTACCTCCCCTATTGCAAAAATTCTTTTAAAGGATTTAATTTTTTCCATGTCTTTTCGAATTTCTCTTGCCATATTTTTCAGGTAATCAATTGTTAACTCTTTTCTTGATATCAAGTCATGAATTTCATCCAAGTGTTTTTTGCGTTTAGTTTTTGCTGCAAGATTTATTAAGTCTCCTCCCAGGAGCATCATGAATATATCTTGAGAGATTGTGCTGTCTTTTATAATATCTTCAATGAATGGAGCTATGATTTCTGCTTTTTGTTGGTTAATATCATCCAGTTTATCTCTAAGTAATCTATGGTATTGACCTCCAACCTCTGAGCCTTCCGACGTGGGTACCAGGAATCCGTATTTTGGGGTTGATTCATCTAATTCCAATGCTTTGCTTAACACATCTCCTACCAGACCCGTAAATGAAAGGTATTCCTTGGACAGGGTATATTTTCGCCCTAAATCCAAGGTTTTCTTGGTAGTCATGGGCAGTACCTGTGCATAATACCCTTTTGTCATTAAATAACCAGCTAAAATATGGGAGTATGGATAAATATAAGGTAGATATAGTAATGTATTTTTATCTACTTCATCTAATTTTGGTTTAATATTGACATCTTTATGAACTACTCTATCAGAGTACTCCTTAAGTGTTATGTTTTCCGCATTTTGAACCCACTCTGCCTTTAGACTGTTGACAAAAGCCTCCACCCGAGTTAATACCCCAACACTAGAAAAATGTTCATCCACTTCTATGTTTAAATAGGGTTTGCCCTGCATTTCCTCTTTAAAATAGTGGGACAATACAGTATCAGGTCCACAGCCATGATTTGTTATGTATATTGCATATAAATTAGGATGCTGCTTAACTATTTGTGCTCCCGATAATATATGCTGCCCAAATGGCCAATACATATTTGGGTGCTCTTTTGAAGTATCGTGGTCATGTGCTGGTAAATTAGATAGTGTTAGGACTTTATAGCCTAAGTTCTCCAGTTTCTCCGGAATGCCCATATTTAAAATAGGATCAGCTATACCATAGGCTCTTGTTATGATCACAAAGGCTTTTTCATCTCTTCCTAATCCTTTTATTGTTTCTTCTCCTAGCTTCTCAACCTTTGAGTTGAAATTCTTGAGTCTTTTCATTCCCTTTACTAGTGCTATGGCCGTCTGGATTGTATTTTTACCCAGCTTTTTCCCCAGTTTTATTAGGGTTTTCATCATATACTTTTTACCAAACTTAAATGAAAGTTCTGGGGATAATAATTTAACTCCTCTAGTCTCTAATTCCATGGTTTTATTGATGAGCTTTGGTAAGCACTGCATGTATACACACCCATAGTTTTGTCTAGTGGTTGATACTGGATGAGCCATGGTATAAAGACTAGGTAAAAATATATAGTCTACTTTCTTTGCAATTAACTGGGCCACATGACCATTTATCAGTTTTACAGGGTAGCAGGTTTCTTCCATTGAAAATTCCTGGCTTAATTCTACCGTTCTCTCACTACTGCTGTCTGATAATATCACATTAAAGCCCAATTCTTTAAAATAAGTGTTGAATAAGGGAAATAATCTGTGTAAGAACAGCACCCTGGGAATACCTATAGTTTTTTTAGACGAATCGATCCTTTTGTCGTATCCTTCTAAATAATATCTTTCAATTTCCTCAAATATTTTTATTTTCTCATGTTCTTTATTTCGCCCCCTCTTTTCAATCTTTTCATATTCAAAGCTTTCTACTAAATCAAAACCCTTGAACATTGAAGCTTTATTTTGCATTTCATCTTTAGCTAAAATTGCTGCTCCTAAGGCCCCTGTTACACTAAAAAATTCTGGTATTTCTATCTTGTTACCTAAAATATTCCTGAAGGCGTTTACCACCCCTTGATTGTAAGCTACTCCTCCTTGAAAAAACACTTTCTTCCCAATTTCCTTTTTACCTACAACTTTGTTTAAATAGTTCTTTGCAATTGAATAGGATAAGCCTGCTGCAATATCTTCAATTTTTGCTCCACTGCTGAGACTTGCTGCAATATTAGTTTCAATAAAAACAGTGCATCTATCACCTAAATCTATAGGATTTTTAGATTTCATGGCCAGGTTTCCAAAGTCACCTATGGGTATATTAAGCTTTTTTGCCTGTTCTTCAAGAAATGAACCAGTTCCCGCAGCACAGATCTTATTCATTTCAAAATCCGAAACAACTCCCTTTTCCAGCCTTATGAACTTAGAATCTTGACCGCCAATTTCTATTATTGTGTCAACCTCTTTATCTATGGTATGTGCCGCTTTTGCCTGGGCTGTTATTTCGTCAATAATTGTATCAGCCCCTACAAAGCTGCCTGCCATGTATCTGCCTGAACCAGTAACACCCACCCCTAGAACCTTTATATCCCGTCCAATATCCTTTTTAATCTCCGCTAATCCCTTTCTTACTGCCCCGATAGGATCTCCTGAAGTCCTTAAATACTTAAACCCAATAACATTATTCTCCTGATCCATGAGAACTACATTTGTACTGGTAGAGCCTATATCCAGGCCCATGTATCCGTTTATTGGAGTTGTATACTTTGTTTTACAGTTGTGCTTATTTAAGCTGTCATCTCTGTCAAGCCCATTTAGCAATGGTAACACAACAGTATTATCTGTTAAGGTTAATTTCTTTTCATTCTCTTGTACTGTTTTTACTAATTTTGATAAGTCAAGGGGTAACTTATCTTGCATGCCTACTAGGGCTGCCCCTAAAGCAGCAATATTACCACAGTTATGGGGGATGATAACTTCTTCTTCAGTAAGCTTTAGAATATCTTTTAAGGCTTTTGCAATTGTTTTATTGTAAGCAACTCCTCCAGCAAATAATACTGGCTTCATTAAAGGGTTTTTCTTTACTACATTGGCTTTATAGTTTTTTGCTAATGCATAGGCAAGACCGAGGAGTATCTCCTTTAATTCTACACCCTCCTGTTGATGGTGTATAATGTCGGTTTTAGCAAACACACTGCATCTGCCCGCTATTCTAGGGATAAAGGAAGCTTTTTCTGCAAGGTCAGTATAATCATCTAGTTCAATACCTATCCTTGATACCTGTTCCTCAATAAATGATCCTGTTCCAGCCGCACAATTTGAATTGATACAAATTTTCATGGTGGAATTGTCTAATTGGTTCATATTGGTTATATATTTTGAACTCTGTCCTCCAATCTCTACCACAGAATTAATATCAGTGTTAAAGAACCTAGTGCCTTCTACTAAAGAAGTCACATCATTAATCCAGGTAATACCCTGATTTTCTGATATTAGTTTACTTCCTTGTCCTGTAGCTGCACCAAATATTACGTTATGTCCATATTTACTTGTTATTTTATTGATATATTGACCTAGTTCTTTCCTGATTTGTCCCTTGTGTAAAATATAGGCATTTTCTATCACTTTAAAATCTTCATCTACTAATACAAATTTTATTGAGGAATACCCAATATCAATCCCTAGGCTGTTCAAAAAAGATACCTCCTTCCAAAATAAACCATATTAAAAAACATAACTTAATAGATAAATAAATTGTCTTTTTATAACTATAAATTGACTTTGATAATCATTTTCATTTATACTATATAGAGATTATACAATCAGATTGCAAATAAAAAAGTATCCTGGGATACACTTTTTTTAATTAATTACTAGTATTAATTTTTTTAGAGAAGCTTTTTTAGAAGGAGCTAGAGAAGATGAATTACATTATAAAACACCTAAATAAATGTATACTCTTCAAGCACTTATCCATAGATGAGATATCACAATTATTAACTAATATTACTTATCATACCAGGCTTTACAAAAGAAATGAAGTAATCTTCTCCCCCCATGACCTTGCAGATACTCTAGGTATTATCCTGGAGGGAAGTGTGGATGTTCAGAAAATATTTGCATGTGGAAAAACAGTTACAATTAATAGAAGATTTCAATACGACCTTATTGCAGATGCTTCAATATTTGCTAATATTGACTATTATCCATCTACTATTTCTGCTTGTGAAAATAGCCATCTTTTCTTAATAAATAAAAGTAACCTTTTGAAGCTATTCTCTAGGGATGAGAGAATTATGTGCAAGTTTTTGGAGTCAGTTTCCAGTAGAGTTTTAGCACTAAACAATACCATTGAAATACTTTCTTTAAACTCTGTGTCTGCAAAAATAGCATATTTTCTAATGATTGAGCAGAAGAAGCAAAAAAGTAACACTATCAAATTAAAGTTCACTAAAAAATCTTTAGCTGAGCATATAAATGTATCTAGACCTACCTTATCTAGAGAACTAAAGAAAATGCAGGTTAAAGGAATTATAACTTTTAATAAAAGAACAATTGAAATACACTGTTTGGAAAAACTTGAGGAACTATGTTCTATATAGTTTTAAAGCAGCTGCCCTGATGTGCCTGGGCTGTGCCCTCAACAGGAGCAATATTTATATTTTAAGGCAGGTTAGCTTATTAACACATTAAAACCTGCTATTTCTTCTTCTGGTGAACAAAAGGCTTCACTAATCACAATTAAATCTTTCCTATTTTTTGGCAAGTTATTTACAATCTCTTGAAAATCAATACTTCCACTGCCAATAGGCAGATGGTTATCCCTCTTGCCATTATTATCACTTAGATGCAGATACCTTAGTCTTTCTCCCAGAACCTCCAGCCAGGTCTTTATACTTTCCTCACTAAAAACATTACAATGGCCCACATCAAGGCAGGCTTTAAAAAACTCCGAACCTAATCCGTCTACTAGTTCCTTTATAGTACTTGGGTTTACATCAAATACATTTTCCAAAACAATTGTCTTTTTTTCCTTTTCCAGAACTGGTATGACCTTTTCCCAGAACTTCAAGTTTTCCTCTATCCAGTAGTCCTGGTACCAGGATTCTTGATTGTGAATTTGACTAAAATAAGTGTGGATTACAATCCACCTGGAATCAAAAACCTTTGCAATTTCAACAGCCTGAAGATACCGCTCCAAGGTTAGTTCTCTTACCCTTGTATCCATACTAATGGGGTTCAAATCCATGTAGGGACCATGGATAGTAATCTCCCCTTGAAAGCCATTCAAGAGGGTTTCATATTCTTTATACAAAGCATCAACCTTGTAAACAAGGTTTTCTGGAAATACAAAGTCCTGTATTTCCAGAACATGAAATTGACTGCAGCAATATTTAGTGTTTTCTTTTAATTTATCTAAAAAAATTCTTGTACCAATCCTCATATTTTGCACCTGTCTTCTAATCTTATCTTAGTCAATAACTCCCTTCACTTGCTTTGAACACTTAGGACATGCCCCTTCCTCATATCTTAACCTGGTATTATAGAAGTTTCTTTCAATTAATACAGCATTACATTCAGGACAGTAAGTATGGCATTTATCCAGCTCCGGCGCATTGCCGATATAAACATAATGCAGGTATTCTTTAGCTCTTTCCCATGCCCTTTCCAAAGTTTTTAATGGGGTAGGCTCTAGCTGCAGCTTGTAATTTGGATAATACCGGGAAAGGTGTAATGGTATTAGCGGATCAATGGAGGCCAACCACTTTGCAAGGTCTCTGATTTCATGTTCATCATCATTTAGCCCGGGAATAATCAAGGTGGTTATTTCTAAATGACAGCCCATTTCCCTGGCTAAATAGCAGTTCTCCAGGACAGGCTTTAACTTGCCCTTGACAATTTTCTTATAGAACTCATCTGCAAATCCCTTCACATCAATATTAAGAGCATCTATATTTACAAGAAGCTCTTTAAAAGGCCTTCTATTTAAAAAGCCATTTGTTACCAGGACATTTTTCATATTACCCTCTTTAATAAGGGGGGCTGTGTCTTTTATAAATTCATACCACATACCTGGTTCTGAATATGTGTAAGCTACTCCAAGGGAATTTTGGTTTACATAATACTTATGAGAAATCCTGGCAACTTCTTCAGGAGTTATGGCTTGGCCTTGTTCTGCAGCATGGGCTATTTGCCAGTTTTGGCAGAAGTCACAGTGAAGATTACATCCAAAGGTTCCCAGGGACAGGATGTTTTTCCCTGGATGAAAGTGATAAAGGGGCTTCTTTTCTATGGGATCTACATTTACTGCTGTTACTTTTCCATAGTTCTCACTATATAAATTGCCCTTTCTATTAACCCTCACCCTGCACTTTCCTTTTTCACCCTGGGGTATACTGCAGGCATGGGGGCATAAAAGACATAAAACCCTTTCATTATCTTGTTTTTCTGCCCAGCTTGCTAAATGCATCTAATCCATCCTCCCACAAGAGTGTCCAGTATAGTAAATCCATGAGATTTTTCAAAACTATCCCTCTAATGTTAATAATATCGCTCTACCTTAAACCTAAAGATAGTATAATTTTCTTTGGGACTTATTCCTGCTTTACTGAGTGTTATATCCAGCTGCTTTTCCACTGTATCCACCCCTTCCAAGTTTGGCAGCAGAACTCCTGATCTTCCACCACTTTTGACTATTATTCCATAGTTCATGGGGTCCAGTTCATCCTTTGATGAAATTTTTTCTGGCTTGGATAAAACATCTACGGAAAAGACTATATCATCTAGTTCATCTAGTGTTACCGGCAAAAACCTGGGGTCTCTTATACCAGCACTAACACTATTCTCTATAATTTCTTCGGTCAGCATTTCTCTCACAGGTTCAATGGTTCCAATACAGCCGCGTAAATGACCATGCTTCTTTAATGAAACAAAACAAGCCTTTTTTTCCTTGAGCATCTCGGGCACTGGTTCTGGCACGGGCAGGTATTTACCTGTTTCTAGAAAATAGGCCAGGCTTTCTCTTGCAAGCCTTACTGGAGGTGATTCATTGTATCTATGTTTTTTCAAGCTGTCATCTCTTTTTACGTTCCATTTTTCAAGGGAGGATTGATTGCTTTTTTCCAGGTTAAAGGATGCAACCAGATAACCTACACCATAGGGTCCCTCATAGCTAATAATGTCGCTGGTAATTTTGTACCTATCTAAAGCTCCTGCCAGCATTATTATGGGCCTGAGACCACACTCGCCAGCCCTTTCAACCAGTTCTTCATCAATATCCATAACTTCAATTAATTGACCTGATTTAGCTTTTTCTAAAATAATCAAGTCAAAATCCCTGCCAGCAGGATCATATCCTGCCGGGGCAGTTCTGGTTAGACGATGGGATAAATCCCCACTTGCTATTAAAGCAACATTATACTTACTGTTAGCAATAACTTCTTCAATTAGCATTCCAAATTTGTAAAGCTCCAAATTATCTAACAGGGACATGGATATTACTACCAGAGGCACGTGAACAGCTTCTTTTGATAAGAAATCTAAAGGCACCAATACCCCATGATCCAGGTTCTTTTTTAACCCATACCTACCGGCATTAGTATCATTTACCTCCACCATGGAGTAACCCTTTTCCTTGGCTTTTAAAACTATTTGCTTTTGCATTTCCTCATGATTCTCAAATTCATAAAGGGCACCTTTTACTCCAAAGTTTGAAAAATCACCTTTTAAAATTGGGCTGCCATGAATTGCAACAGCATCCTGAAAGAGATTGCCATGGGGAGTAATGATTATTATCAGGTCAGGATTTGCTGCCTTTAGCTTTTTTGCCCACTGCCTCATGGCTGCAATGGTCTTTTGGGCATCATGATTTTGTCCTTCTCCAACCTGATCTACTATAATAGGCGGGTGGGGGGCAATACCTGCAAAAACAATATTTCCCACAGTAATCACATCCTTCCTTTTCTATAATCTTAATTATTACTCTAAGAAAATGTCCATATGTACGAATCCTAATTTAAAGAATTGCTAAAATTTAATTCCAGGTGAGGGAATATGACATTTTCTACACTTATAATAACAAGAAAATGTCCATATGTACGAGCCCTAATTGAATTTTCCAGCAATTGTTGGTCCATGGAGGCCAAAAAGGCGTATTGATTTTTAGATTTTTGAAAAATTCCCTGTGCCTTTATTGCTGATCCAAAGTATATCTGTCTTTTCCATGGACTCCTCTATAAGCTCTTCAACTGCCAGGTTTTCCTCTGCAGCTATAACCTTGTGGAGCCTGGGCTTGGTTGCAGGATTATCCGGCAGAAATAGTGTGCAGCAATCCTCATAGGGCTGGATTGAAATGTCAAAAGTGTTTATCCTTTTGGAAAGTTCAATTATTTCTATCTTGTCCATTGTTACAAGGGGTCTCAGGACAGGCAGGGACACCACCTCATTAATTACATTCATACTCTCTAAGGTCTGGCTTGCCACCTGTCCCAGGTTTTCTCCAGTAACTAGTGCTAGAGCTTTTTCCTGTTCTGCTATTCTTGCAGCTATCCTAAACATCATTCTGCGCATTATAGTAACATATAAATCTCTTGGGCAGCTTTGTTTTATGGCTTTTTGAATTTCTGTAAAATGATTTATGTAAACCTTTATGGCTCCCTTGTAGTTTGTCAATTCTCTAACAAGGTCCAGCACCTTTTCCTTGGCACGTTGGCTAGTAAATGGATAGCTGTGAAAATGCAGACCTATTATCTCCACTCCTCGCTTCATACTGAGCCAACCAGCAACTGGACTATCTATGCCCCCTGAAATAAGAAGGATGGCCTTGCCAGTTACACCAACAGGCAGCCCTCCATTACCAGGGTACCCCTGAGTATATACAAATGCTCCCTCTGGTCTGACTTCAACAAAAATCTCAACATCCGGGTTATGTACATTAACAGTCCAGCCTTCAGTGTTTATCAGTAGGTGTGCTCCCACCTCTCTGCAAATCTCTGGGCTGGTAAGAGGAAAGTTCTTATTGGGACGTTTGGTGCTGACCTTAAAAGTAAGTCCGGGAGCTTGATTTAATAGGGACAGGGCTGCATCCTTAATTTCCTGCAAATCAAGGCCGACAGATATTGCAGGACTTACCGAGGTTATGCCAAATACCTTTCTAGTTATAACAATTATTGACTGATCTATATCTTCTACTTCTATTAAGAGTCTTCCATAAATTTTTTTTATTGTGCCAACCCTGGTATTTTTTAAAATCTCTTTAAGATTATGAATGAGCTTATCTTCAAATCTAAATCTATTTTTGCCCTTAAGGGCAATCTCCCCATATTTTATAAGTAAAACCTTATTCATGTAATCCCTCCTGCTATTTGACCCATAGTATGTAATATCCTTGAAACTATACCTGGTTAACATAATACGTTAACTTAACACCATAGCTGGCGATATTCTTTTACACTTTTTTCTATTATTTCTGCTGCTTGTTTCATCTCATGCTCTTTGTTTAGATAGCCAATACTTAGCCTGATAGCTCCATACAGGGCTTCGTCCCTTGCACCAAGAGCCTGTAAAACATGGCTAGGTTCTTGATGGCGGGAATGACATGCAGAACCAGTGGATACATAAAGGCCATACTCCTCAAACATGTGTAACAGGACTTCTGCTTTGTCCACTCCTTCAAACCAAAGATTTATTATAGGGGTATTATGCTTTTCAGATGCTCCATTAAAATGAACACCTGGAATCCTACTTAAGTATTCTAACAATATTTTTTTAAGATATAATGTTTGGGTATCCTTTGCATACTTTGTATGCTTAATTTCAAGGTCAGCTACAATTCTTGCAGCTTCACCTAATGCTGCTATTCCCGGGACATTCTCTGTTCCAGCCCTTTTACCTCCTTCCTGTCCTCCGCCTACCAGCAAAGGGGGTATTTGAACCTTTTTATTAATATGCAAGGCGCCTGTGCCCTTTGGCCCATGAATTTTATGGGCACTAAAGGACAACAAATCAACTCCCCACTTTTCTGGATATACACCTAGCTTACCAAAGCTCTGTACACCATCCACATGGAATATGACATTTGCATCTTTTAAGATTTTTCCTATCTCTTCAATTGGAAATATTGTACCTGTCTCATTATTAACATGCATGATGCTAACTAGAATAGTGTCTTGTTTCAATGCACTCCTTAGTTCATCTAAAGAAATTGAACCCCTTTCATCCACTGTAAGATAGGTTACGTGAAAGCCTTCTTCTTCTAGTTCTTTAAAAGAAGACAATGCCGACACATGCTCTACACTTGTAGTTATTAAATGGCGTCCCTTTTTTTTATGCCTCCTGGCAGCCTGTTTTATCGCCCAGTTATTTGCCTCGGTTCCCCCTGAACAGAAGTGAATGGTCGCTGGATTAACTTTCAGTATATTCCCAAGTATATGCCTTGCCTCTTTTAGTTCCTTTTCAGCTTCATAACCCATTTTATGCAAGGAAGATGGATTACCATAAGTTTGGAGCAATATTTTTTTCATTTTTTCTGCTGCCTGGGGAAAGACCTGTGTTGTAGCACTATTATCCAAATATATTACCTGCTGCATATTTACACCTTCTAGAACCATTCTTTGGTTATTTGTAATAAAATTATTCTTCTATTATAATACACTTTTTTGGGCAAACTTAACAATTTTAAAAAATAAAACAGCTACCTTTTTACGATAGCCAATTTATAAAGAAAACTTAGTTCAGATGGAGTTTTTACTCCACCTGAACTTTAGTTGCACTTATTTCGAAGCTTGGCGGCACTTATCTCCCTCTTATAGAAGCGGGAGTATTAGTAACGCCGCTGAGATAAATAATTTATTGACTTGCCATGTACCTTAAAATACCCCGATAAATTGCTTCAGCTAACTTATCTTGATAAGTAGGATCAATGAGTTTCTTTTCTTCCTTTGGATTTGATAAAAACCCTAATTCTACAATACACCCTGGCATATTTATATTATCCAGCAAATATGAGGTGTTTATAGATATAGCTTCTCTTTTGGTATGGGTGGCTGCTTTAAGTTCGGCCTGGATAGACCTGGCCAGGTCAGCTCCCTTATCGCTTTTTGGATGAAAGAAGGTTTGGGCTCCTGACCACTTGGAGCCAAAGCTGTTTACATGTATACTAACAACTATTTCAGGTTTTTTTTGCTTAATAATTTCAAGTCTGGCATCCAAGTCTCTTTTTTTCATGGTACCTGGGCCAGGGGTTAAAAAGTCCTCATCCTCATCCCTTATAAGTACAACTAATGCTCCGTCCTTACTTAATTTTTTTGCCAGTCTTTCTGATACCTGCAGTGTAATATCCTTTTCTTTGGTCCCCAGGGCACCCCTGGCACCAGGGTCATAGCCGCCATGTCCGGGATCAATAACTATTACCTTTTTTTGGACAGCCCATGTCATGGCTGATATGGTTCTGGTATCTATGAGAGCAGTAAGATAAAAATACATCAGTAACAAAACAGCTAATAATACTATGGCTATGCTCATGAGGGTATATCTTATTTTAATAACATAGAAACCAGTATGCTTAAATGGCATAAGAAAACCTCTCCTTTCTAGATTAAATCTATGCCGGAGAGGCCTTTCTTATGCTCTTTAATTTTCGTTAACCACACTACCATTGAGACTAACAAATATATAGTCCCCACCATCCTAACTTTTCACCACAAATATCGCAAAATGCATAATCTTCTTCTCTTTTAATTTTTTCATGGTTACAGGTTTCTTTTATAAAAGCTAACTCAGAACTCAATAATTGCATTTGTTCCATAATTTCATCTATCCTGGTTTTTGTAACTTCCATGATAGTAATACCCCCTCTTTCGATAAATAACTATCTTGTTATTAATATTATATTCCATAGTGTTTTTTTCTCCTAAACTTTTTCGGTTAGCTGTATGAAATTTGAGGTAAGTGGGTTATTTCATCCCTTTACTGGTTTAATTGAAGTTTATTTGTGGCTATTTTTCCCCCAAAATGCATTGGCCTATACAATTATTTTTTAAATAAATAAAACCCTCCCTATTTGGACTACCTCCATATGAGGAAGGATTTTATGGTTCATTAATATTCATTGACAGGGCAACTTTTTGAAGAGTAATTAGGTAATGTATAGTCCCCACCATCCTAACTTTTCACCGCAAATATTGCAGAAAGCATAATCTTCTTCTCTCTTTTTCTCTTCATGTGAACAAGACTTTTTCATAAGGGCTAATTCAAAACCCAACAACTCAATTTGTTGTTTGATTTCTTCTATCTTAGCTTTCTTTTCTTCCATTATAAACACCTCCATGTCTGAATATTCTTATCTTTAATTATATTACTACAGCGAAAGGTTACTCGTTTCGTTACATTCCTACGCCATAGGGACGGTTCCATCGTCTTCCCTTCGGACCTTCGTTGCACTACGGTGACCCTCGAACCGTCCCCATGGCTCCGCTAATTGCTAGATTTCGCTGTAGTAATATTATATAACCAAAATTAATTTTCTTCTAAATATTTTCGATTAACAGTATAAAACAAACTGTGAACGGTTAATTATGAGGCATAAGTGGTATGCCTCATGATGCATATAAAAAGTCAGATGGGTAATAACTTCCCATCTGACTAGCTAGTTCTTCATTATTTAATATTTTAATTTGTGTATATGGAATGCTCTATCTCTTTGAGAACTGTGGTGCCTTACGAGCTTTCTTCAAGCCATACTTTCTTCTTTCTTTCATTCTTGGGTCACGAGTTAGAAAACCATTTCTCTTTAAAGGAGGTCTATATCCCTCATCAGCTACTAAAAGAGCCCTGGCTATACCCATTCTAATAGCTCCTGCCTGTCCAGTGGAGCCTCCACCTTCAACCTTTGCTTTAACATCAAACCTTCCCAAGGTCTCAGTCACATCAAAGGGCTGTCTAATAATCATTTTCAGGGTTTCTTTATCAAAGTAATCATCAATGTCTCTGTTATTTACAGTGATTTTTCCGTCTCCTGGTACTAGATATACTCTAGCTACAGAGCTCTTTCTTCTGCCTGTTCCGTAAAATTGTACCTGTGCCATATTAGTCCTCCTTTCTATGCTCCCCAAGTTTCTGGCTTTTGAGCTTGGTGTGGATGTTCACTACCTTTATATACTCTAAGCTTTGTTAACATTTGTCTGCCCAGCTTATTATGCGGCAGCATTCCCTTAACTGCTTTCAAGATTACTTTCTCTGGTGATTTGCTAATAAAAGTTTGATAATCCATGGATTTTATCCCGCCTGGATAACCTGTGTGCCAGTAATATCTTTTCTGGGACAGCTTATTGCCTGTTAAATGAATCTTTTCTGCGTTAATTACAATTACATGATCTCCCACATCCACATGGGAAGTAAATATTGGTTTATGTTTACCTCTTAGCAATACTGCTATTTCAGAGGCCAGTCTGCCTAAGGTTTTACCATCAGCATCTATTAGATACCACTTTCTAGCTACTTCATTAGGCTTAGCCATAAAGGTTTTCATAATATCCCTCCTTAAACTTGTTACTACTTATATATTTACCAGATTAACGGGGCAGGTAATCTGAATAAACTCTTACCCATGTTATTTTAATAAAATAGTGGTGGCATGTCAAGATTTTCTGCTTTACAGAAGAAATTTTCCTTCATCTCATAGTCAACTTTAATCAAACATAAGCCCTTTGCCGGAGCAGTAGGTCCCGCAAGGTTGCGATCCCTGGCTCCAATTATGCAAGGAATGTCTTCTGGCAAAAGCTTGCCGTTGCCAACATTTATTAGTGTTCCTGCTATTATTCTAACCATATTGTGCAGAAATCCATCTCCGTAAATATCTAAGAAAATAAAATTCTGATGTTGAGATATTTTACATTCCTTTATATTTCTTACAAAGGTTTTCTTTTCAGTCTTGGCCACACAAAAACTGCGAAAATCATGCACACCCTTAAATAGTGAAACTGCTTCAGACATTTTTGTAAAATCAAGTTTTTGCTTAATATGAACACTTATTTTATTGAAAAAAACATGAGGAAATTTTCCTGCATAAATATGATATCTATACCATTTACCCTTAGCATCTTTAATGGGATGAAAGTCATCCCCAGCAGTTTCACTCTTATATACTATAATATCCTCAGGGAGTATTCCATTCAAGGCTTCTGGATACCTGTCACAGGGTATAGAACTGCTGGTTCGAAATGCTGCAACCTGGCCCAGGGCGTTTACACCTGCATCTGTTCTTCCTGCACCAATAACTTGAACTTCTTCACCTGTTAGAAGCTTTAGCCCCTTTTGCAATTCACCTTGTATTGTTTTTAAATGGGGCTGCCTGGGCTGTATCTGCCACCCGCTGTATTGTTCACCTAAATATGCAAGGGTAAGTTTAATCGTCTTCACATTATTTACCTCTATATATTTTATAAGAAAATGTCCATATGCACGAACCCTAATTGAATTTTCCAGCAATTGTTGGTCCATGGAGGCCAAAGAGGCGTGATGATTTGCACTGTTTGAGCGAAGCGAGTTGGCAAAGCATAGGCTTTTTGGCTGGAATGGGCCTTAGAATTGCTAAAATTTAATTCCAGGTGAGG
>JAGXSK010000053.1 GCA_018333845.1 Clostridia bacterium
GGACATGATCAATGGCTACATACAGACGTTAAATTTTGCTAAGCTAGAACCACTAGATATTGAGGTATCTCCTTTAGCTTTGCTCAGGTCAATTAATAAAGAAGATAAAAGGAAAGTAGTAGCTGTAGTAGATATTAATTATGGATTATCCAGTATAGTGGTTTCTGAATTTGGAGTACCAAAATTAGCAAGGATGGTCCAGTCAAATATGACACTTGCTGCAAAAATGTCTGCTTGTTCAGTAGAGGATATAATATCCGGACAAAAGGAATTTTTGCCTGAAACACTAGCTGTATGGTCAGAGATACTTGCAGGTGAGATACATACCTCAATTGGTTATTATTTAGCCCAAAGGAATTCTAGAGATGTGGATAAGATAATTTTAAGTGGTAGAGGAGCTAATTATACAGGACTGGCTGAAAATTTAAAAGACATGTTAAATGTCCCTGTAGAACCTATAAAACCCCTGGAAAATATATTTAATAAAAGTAGTATTGGAGCTGACTTTAATAATAAATACTTGGACTTTTCCTTGAGCTTAAGTTTGGCTTATAAGGGAATGGAGGAATAGGAATTGAATAATGTTAGTTTACTGCCACCAGAAATAAAACTATACAGGCAGTCAAGGCAGAAAATGAAATTTTACTCTTTTATTTTAATTATTGGATTTATGGTTCTCTTATTAATCTACTTTTCCCTAATATTTGCCAACGTACAAACAAGGTCTGAATTAACTGTTTTAAGAAATGAAAAGATTATTCTGGAAAATGAAATCTCAATTCTTAAAAAATATGAGCAGATGCAGGAACAAGTCATCTATTTAAACCGTACCTTTGAAAAAATTATGGAAAGGGTGCCGGACTGGGAAGGGGTGCTGCTGGATATTGGTTTTAATATTCCAGATGGTGTGTGGTTAACAGATATTACTGCTACTCATAGTACAACTAGTGAAAGTATTGGTGGAGACTTGCTCATTAGGGGAATTGGGGCAAATAACCTATTAGTTGCTGCTTGGCTGGAAGAAATTCGGGTCATGTCTTTTGTAAATAATGCCAATATTAATTTTGTAAGCAAACGAATTGTTGATAATCATGAAGTAATTCAATTTGAAATAAAGGTGGCAGTCAAGCCAGGTGTATACTATAGTCCCTTTTTAAAAGGGGGTAAAAATTAATGAAAAAGAAAATCACACCTCAAAAGGCTGTTATTGCATTGTTTTGCACTGCAGTTTTTGGTTTCACGCTATTTGCAATATACTCCCAGATATTATCGCTACAGACTGTTAAAGCTCAAATAAAAGCAGAACAAAATTTAATTGTAAAAGCCCGAAAGAACCTTCAAGTTTTAAATACTTTGAGAGAACATGAAACTTTTATGGTCAATCAGATAAAGATTTTAAATAATGCAATTCCCCCGGTTGTTGATGAATTCTCAACTATATTACATATAGAGAGTGCACTTGGATTTCCTGAAAGTGAAATTATTGATATCCGTTTTGAAAGCAAGATTTCTAAAGATGGATATGATGAACTGCCTGTAAAAGTAATATATGAGGGCTATTACCATGGATTAACAGCTTTTTTAAATAATCTGCAGCATGGTTCAAGAATCATTCGTATTGATAGTGTTAGGATCTCGCGAGGAAGTGCCGGATTTCCACATATAAAAGCTGATATAAATATCAGTACTTTTTATCGAAATAATTAACCACTAAGTGGGGTGCAAAGATTTGAAATTAAATGTTCTAAAAAGCTACATTGGCAGTTATTTAGTTGAAAAAGGTGAAATAACTGAAGAACAGCTTCAGAAGGCTTTAACTTATCAAAATAATGCCCAGGGAAAAAGAAAATACCTTGGTCAGGTACTGGTAGAGTTAGGGTACACTACTGAGGAAAAGGTTTCCATGGCAGTTGCCAAGCAAGCAGGAGTTCCCTTCGTTTCACTTGAAAAGTTTCAAATAGATCCAGCAGCTGTAGCTTCTATTGAACAGGAGACAATTAAAAGATATCAAGCTCTCCCAATTGCTTTTGATAATGGAAGATTAGTTGTTGCAATGGTACAACCAAGAGATGTGATTGCAATAGATGACCTGCGCATTATTTCTGGCTATGAAATTCAACCGGTTCTTGTATCAGATAGTGAATTAAAGGCAGTCATGGAAAAAACAATTCGTACAAATTTACATGTGAAACAGGCTCCAGAGGAAGATGTTCATGAAGAAATAGTTCTGGGGCAGGATGCAGCTGAAAGGCCGGCAGTAAAGCTTGCTAATCTAATATTAAGTCAGGCTGTCCAAACTAATGCAAGCGACATTCATATTGAACCCCAGGAGAGAAATCTACGGATAAGATTTAGGATTGATGGAGTTTTACACGAAACCATGAGACCTCCCCGAAGAATAGGACCGTCTCTAGTTTCGCGTATAAAGGTTATGGCCAACATGGATATTGCCGAAAGACGTATTCCACAGGATGGCCGTACTACATTAAAAATAGACGGCAAAACAATTGATTTTAGAGTTGCATCACTCCCATCTGCCTATGGGGAAAAGCTTACCTTAAGAATATTGGACAGAAGTACTGAATTAATTACTTTAGAAGGTCTTGGATTTCCTAACCATCAGCTTAAAAGGTTTAACAACATAGTGAAACTGCCCTATGGTTTCATTCTAGTTACAGGCCCTACAGGTAGTGGGAAAAGTACTACCTTATATTCTGTATTAAAGGAGCTTAACTCAGTCACAAAACACATAATTACGGTAGAAGACCCTATAGAAAGACGGATTGATGGTATAAACCAGGTTCAGGTTAATAATCAGGCAGGCATGACCTTTGCTTCAGGTTTAAGATCAATCCTTCGCAATGATCCTGACATTATTATGGTTGGAGAGATTAGAGATCATGAAACAGCGCGTATAGCTGTTGAATCAGCACTAACCGGACACCTGGTTTTTTCAACCTTACATACAAATGATGCAGCCGGTGCCATATCTAGATTAGCAGATATGGGGATAGAGCCATATCTAACTGCTTCTTCTTTAATAGGTGTAGTAGCCCAGAGATTAATACGCACCTTGTGTCCCTATTGCAAGCTGCTTTACAATTTGTCAAAACAGGAACTGTTAAAAAGTGTTCCTGATTTTCCACTAGACAAGGATGAGGATGTCGTTGGTTTATATAAACCTCAGACATGTGTCAAGTGTAATGAAACAGGTTATAGGGGCAGGGTAGGAGTCTTTGAATTATTGCTTGTAAGTGATGCCGTTAGCAAGCTGACACTATTAAGAAGCTCAGCCAGGGAAATAAGGGAAGTTGCTGTTCAAGAAGGAATGAGCACCCTTCGTCAGGAAGGCCTGATAAAGGCCAAGGAGGGGATTACATCTCTTGAAGAAGTGCTTCGAGTAATCGTGTAATTATAGAAGTTTATTCTTTTTGATGAATTTTCTTAATTTAGGAAGGGAAGTGCTGGTGGGTGAGTGAGCCTAATATCAACAATGAATTAGAAAGGGAAACCAGGCTAAAAGATTTTATTTTAAAAAATAAAAGATTAGTTTTTTTATTAGTTATATTAGCAGTTGTAATAGTCGCTGGAATTTCAGTAAACTTATGGATTAACCAAGCAAATACTCTTGCTGAAGAAGACCTTTTACTTCCAGATTCGGGTATTATCAAGGATCAACTGGCAGAAATTCTTCCTAAAACTGAAAGAACAGATGAAACCGATCTTTCAACCACTGACAGAACTTTAATCCCCAGGGACCCCTTTGTAGGACCAATGGTATTATTGGGCGTGGTAAATTCAGGCAAGGGTGAGTGCCTGGCAATTATTAAAGCCGGCAATACAACCTTCGTTGCAAAGGAGGGAGAGCAGATAGTCGATTATTGGACACTTAATGAAGTAAAAAGAGATTATGCAGTGCTAATTTATGAAGAAAGGCAAACCACTCTAAAACTTTCTGGCACTTCCATGGCAAAGTCTTCAACAGCTATTTCAGGAAATAACATTTCTTTTGACTTTAGAAACGCTGATGTAAGAGATGTTCTGTCAACCCTTGCAATCAAGCTAAATGCTAATCTTATCTATACAGAAAGCCCAACAAACATAACTTTAAAAGCAGAAAATGTTTCACCAGTTAAGGCTCTGGAGCTGCTTTCTCATCAGCTTGGCTATGGTTATGTTCAGCAAGGTAAACTTATTGTAGTTGGAAGCACGAATAAGCTTCATTCAGATTTTTTCAACCAAATGGTCATTACAAGATTTAATCTTAGCTTCGTTGAGGCAAATATTATAGAGCCTATAATATCAAAACTGGCACTACCGGTAAAGAGCATTACCATTTCAACTAATCAACAGGCAATTTGGATTCAGGGTACACCACAAGCCCTTCTTAAAGTCCAGGAACTTATAGCTGCAATTGATAAGCCGGAAAATGCTGGTAAAGCCGAGGAGACAATATCCCTTGCCTATAGAAGCATCTGGACTAATGTTATCTCACCAGAGAGAGTTATTGCACTTCTTGGTCAGGCTGGTTTGGAAGTGCAGAATTCAGTTATAATTGGCAGCAGAATTCTAGTATTTGATACAGATTTGTTTAGTAGATGGCAGGAGATAGAAGCCCTTGTAAGAGAATTAGATAATATGAATGCTAGTGATCACAGGGTATTTTCCTTTTCCCTTAGGAATACTGTGGCTGGAGATGCTGCAAAAAGGTTATTAGAATTTGGATATGGGGAATCTGTAAAAACAATTACATTTAACTATCCTGAGTTTGGCAGAGAATTACTTGTTATTTGTCCGCCAAACCTAGAAGCACAAGTATATAGCTCTTTAGTTGCTATTGATGGAAATAGATCTAAAGTAAAATTACCTATTACTAGTGCAACTGGCAGCAATGCTAGATCTGAGCTAATAGCTAAACGCAAGCTCCTTAGTGAATTAACTGGAATATCTGTTAATGAAATGTATATATCAGATAATATTTCAGGCAATAGTGACAGCCCGCACCATGTACTATGGATTGAACAGACACCAGATAATGTTAGACTTTTAAACAATTATATTAAAATGTTTGACCAAAAAATTCATCCATAGTCTTAATTGAACAAGGCAATCAAAGGGCGAGGTGAGTGCTTATGTTTAAGAAAAATGAAGAAGGAATCGCAATGATTGCAGCCATCCTTGCTGTCCTTGTCCTAACTATACTAGGCTTTAGCCTATGGAACTACAGCATGGCAGAAACCATTCAAACTCAAAGAGAAGAAATGAGAATGCAAGCATATTATATTGCCAGGTCAGGAGCAGAGTCTGTTGCTAATCACCTTGTGAATCAACCTATGGGTCCACTAAAGGAAGAAATTGATGATGCTTACCCCCACTCTGTTACCTCAAGTGTGGTAGATATGGGCAATGGAAGTTTTATCATAACTGCCACCAAGCTTGATTCCACCACAGTGCTAATAGAGTCAGTAGGTACAGTTGAGGATGTAACTCAAAAGGTATCTATTACACTGCAGGGTTTTTCGCAAAATTGGAGTCTATTTGAACATGCCCTTTTAGCTAAAGGGAAAATTGCCCTTGGCCCCAATAGTCAGGTTACAGGAGGCAGCATTGCCACATTATTGCCCCAATCGGATAATCCAATAGATAATAAAAGCCATAACATAAATAACGACCAATTACTCTATGGTGTGAGTGCTGTTTTTCCGCCCATTGAAATTCCAGATACAGATAAATACGGGAATGCCGTAGTTTATACGTCCATACCAGGAACTTATAGACCTAATTCTAACCAAACCATAAACACACATACACGATTTAACTCTGTTGATATAAGAGGTAATCGAATTATAACATTTGATACAAAGGGAAATGACTTGTATATTTTTTGTGATGGTCAGTTTAGTGTTGGCGGAAACGCTACCATCAATGTCATTGGTGGTGGACGTACGTTGATTTATACTTCTAGTTTTGATTTAAGCGGAGCCATGTCTACATCAGGGAACAGCGGTATTTTTGTATTTGCTTATGGTTCCGGAACGGCCCTTCGGGTTCGTGGTACTATTAACGCAGCAGTAGCCATGTATGCAGATCAAGGCACTGCCAATTTAAATGGAGCTACAGCAACCATTTACGGCTCCATTGTTGCAACAGAAATTAATCTAGGTAACAGTAATGTGCACTTTACCCAGGTTAACGATTATGGTATTTTCAATGAAACTACCAATGCTTACAAGATTATTCAGTGGGGAGATTAATGATGGTCACCATGTTAAGAAACAGAACTTTTCAAAAAAATAATGGCTTTACCCTAGTGGAAGTCCTGGTGGCACTATCTATTATAACAATTATTGTTATTTCCTTTACAACTCTCCTTGCGTCCAGTTATGTTAACATAATTTCTGCTGGCAAAAAGAGCCTTGCCAGCTATAGTGTGCAGGAGGAAATGGAAGAACGCATAGCCCATGAACAGGCCACAGATGTTGGCGATCTTCAAATACCTTTTCCCAAAGCAGGTAATATCAACGTTGCTGGTGGGTTTATAGAACTCCAAAACACACAGGGTGTCCACACTTCTCAATCCACGGCATTTTTGCCGGTTCTTGTGGTGATCATTGAACCGGATCCTGAATATCACCTGGTTGGTCTTGCCCAGACAATTACTGTCAATATTAAAACTAGAAATGTAATTGATGGAAAAGTTGTTAAGGCAGCTATTTATAAACTTACAGATCCAGAAACAATTTTAGATGATACAACTGGCGTAATTAATGGCAATACAGCAACACTTTTTCTGGAGGTTTCAGCTGACTATAATCCAGGTACTAGTGAAAATGATTTCAACCATATTATTAGTGTTGAAATACATGATATTGATCGTGTATTTAAAGTGCCTTATCGAGTTTTTAGGCCAGCATTTCTTGCAGGAGCTGCTTCAGGCAAAATCTATGCCGCTTCAAATCCAGCCGATCTATGGGATGAGATAAATACGCCAGTAACCTATGATATATTGGATATCTATAGTTTGGCAAATACCTTCTTTGCTGTAGGCAGAGGTGGAACGATTCTTTTCTCCGAAAATGGTAGTACTTGGGATTCTTTAGCAAGTGGTACAACAAATGACCTATATGCAATGGCTGCTAATGGTTCTAACCTGATCATTGTTGGTCAGAAGGGAACCTTATTGTCTTCAAATAATAATGGAGTAACATGGATTGATAATAGTTCCTCTATTATTGATTTTTATGAGGAAGTGGATGATACTCCAGTATTCAAAAGTATTACAAACAATCTCCATGCTGTGGCGAATATTGGGACAAATTTTGTTGCCGTAGGCAATGGCGTTATTTTATTTTCTCAGGATAATGGTGTTTCCTGGGAAGAGGTAGTGGTTAATGGCAATATTATTTTTAATGATGTTATTTATACTGGCTCTAAATTTATTGCTGTAGGTAATGGCGGAATTATTTATATTTCATTAGATGGTGTCAATTGGTCATCACTAAATATTACTCATGCAAATTTAAATGGCATTGCCTACACTACAGGAAAAATTGTTGTTGTAGGTACTGGAGGAAGTATTTTATATTCCGCAGACCATGGGTCAACCTGGTCATCAGCCACAAACAGTACTACAAGTAATCTTACAGATATAACCTATGGGTATAATTCCTTTGTAGCTGTCGGTGCTAACGGTATTATTTTAAAATCAATTAATGGTGAATTGTGGCAGATTGTATCAACGCCAGATATAACCGCCAACTTGTTTTCAGTCACAGATCGGTAAATAAAATGTAGGTGAGCATATGAAATGTCTTTCAATTATTAAAAATATTAAAAACCAAGCAGGTCTTTCGTTAATAGAGCTTGTATTAACACTAGTTTTATTAGGTATGATTTTAGCCATTGGTTATAATTTTTTCTTCCTTGGATACACATCCTTTGTGAGAGGAGAAGCCCAATCAATTATTCAGAGCTATACAAGAAATACAGCCGCTATTATTACTAAAGATTTGCGTAACGCAACTAAAATAGGGGTTTTTAATGATTTAACAGATGCTGCCGTTCAAGCTAATGAAAGGGTTTTCTATTTAGAAAATAATAGGGTATATCACCAGCAGGGAACCAGCCAAATCCTATATGAAACAGAGCCTTTCATTTCTGATATTAACTTTGAATTAGAAGTTGCTAATGATAAATATGTTTTAGTCTTTATAATTGAGGGCAATAAGGATGGAAAAATCTATATTATAGAATCTAATGTTTTATTAAATAACATTTCTTACGAAAAAATTTTTGGTGAATCAGATATTACTGGCAAAGTCCTAAAATATAAAAAATAACTGTCCCTAATATTATAACCGGCCAGACAGGCATTTGTAATTCAACTAATTAAAAGCCAAGATATAGCATTTCATTGGGGGTGCTTAATGAATGAAGAAAATGAGCCTGATTTTTACGCTGCTTATATTAAAAACCTTTGTATTTGCAACAAATGCTTATGCTTTTGTTACCATTCAGGATAAGTACTATGCTGCAGATAGAATGGTCAACCTGGGGATTATTCAGGGTTTTCCAGATGGATCACTTGGGCCTGAACAAAGCTTTACCAGAGCTCAATTTGCCAGGATTGCTATGATAATAAAGGGTTTTAATGAAGAAGACACCTTGAGAGAAAATTATAACTACTTTAGAGATGTTGCAGGGGGTCAGTGGTTTACCGGTTGGATTAACCTTGCATATAAGTATGAATTTATAAAAGGGGACCCTTCGGGACATTTTAGACCCAATGATACAATATCCTATCAGGAAGCAATTACAATAATACTTAGGCTTCTAGGATATGAAAATCTTCCCAATCACTGGCCAACAAATTATCTTGAAAAGGCTGAGGAGATAGGTCTTATTCAAGGAGTATTCCAAGGAGCGCACCTGCCTGCACCACGTGGAGATGTTTTTGTCCTTTTAAACAGGGCTTTGGACATGCATGTGGTTTCCTGGAATACTCAGGAAGGCAAGTTTTTACCCAATGAAGCTAAAGAAACACTGTTAACAGAAATGCTAAAGGAAAAGAAAGAAAGACAACTAGCAGGACAGCTCTACTACGGCATTGCTGCTGAGAATCCCATTAACAGGGGAGGCCAATGGGTTGTTAAAATCAATGTTGCTGGAGCGGGTATTGGTGAGTATATTGTAGAAAAGCGAACCACCCTTCAACAGGGAGATTTAGTAATATTTAAAGCGTACAGTGATGGAGAAGTTAATATTCTTAATAGACTTAGCAGCAGTACAGCGACAAGGTTCAGGGATGTGTACAAAACAGTTGGTTCTAGAGAAGGAGATTATATTGAGTTAGAGCCCACAGCAGAAGGAGGCAGTACATTCTGGTACCAATTTACAGATGACACCTTGATCTTTGATTCTGATAATTGGCGGTACACCACCAGCCTACAAAGATCTGCCATTAAGGAAAGGGATAGGGTTATTGTACTAGAAGAAAATAGGGTTCTAAAGGTTATCTTGAAAGTGAACTATATTAGATGATAGGAGAACAAGGGTTATTCTAAATTTAGGAAGTGTGAAATCTATCAAGGTGAAATAAAAAATGGAAAAATTCATGGAAAAGGGACTTATATCTGGCCATTTGGTAAAAAATAAATAGGAAATTTTGTTAATGGAGAGAATCATGAAGATGGAGTGGGTGAAATTTAAAAAAACTAAACTGTTATTGATTAATTGCACATTAAAGCCATATAATTAAGTATATGCAATATTTCTATCAATAAAAATGACAACGTGAGGCGGTTGGGAATGAATAATAATAATATTGTTTTGATTGGATTTATGGGTTCAGGTAAAACTGCCGTAGGGAAGAGATTGGCAAACAAGTTAAAAATGGGATTTTTTGATACTGACGAAAATATAGAAAAAGTATCAGAAATGAGTATTGGTAAAATTTTTAATGATTATGGGGAAATAAGGTTCCGTTCTGAGGAAGCATTAGCAGTTAAAAGGGCTTGTGCTCTTAAAAATTTTGTTATAGCCACAGGTGGGGGAGCAGTATTAAATCCTGAAAACTTTGAGTTGCTCAAAAACAGTGGAGTTATTGTTGCTCTGGATGCAAGTCCTGAAGAAATTCAAAAAAGGGTTTCTAAAAGAAACAGCTTTAGACCACTTTTGGGTAATGATAAATCAATAGAGAACATTACCAGACTACTTGAAAAAAGAGTACCAATCTATCAACAAGCTAACTACAGGGTGGATACCACTGGTAAAGAATTGGAAGCAGTTGTTGATGAAATAATGGAGTTGTTAAAAAATAATGGATAAACTACACATTGCCTTGGGACAAAATAGCTATGATATTTTATTTTCCCATGATGCTTTAAATGAAATTCCACATCAACTGGGCTTCTTAACCAATGCTAGAATGTGTTGTATTGTTTCCCAGAATAATATTTTCAAACATCATGGCTTCAAACTATATAAAATATTAAAAAGGGCAGGATTTAAGGTTCATATACATATTATCCCAGATGGAGAAGTGGCTAAAACCTCAGAGTACTGCAATAGGTTGTATGAGTTTCTTCTGGCAAAAAACTATGACAGACATTCACTTCTGGTAGCCTTTGGCGGCGGCGTTGTAGGTGATTTAACAGGTTTTGTTGCTGCAACGTATATGAGAGGAATCCCCTATATTCAAATCCCCACTACATTACTGTCATCTGTTGACAGCAGTGTAGGTGGAAAAACTGGCATTAACTTTGGTGGAGTTAAAAATATTGTTGGCTCCTTTTATCAGCCAAAACTTGTAATCATAAATACAGGTTTTTTGGAAACCTTGCCCCTTGATGAATTTAAATCAGGCCTGGGGGAAGTGATAAAGTATGCTATTCTTGATGGTGAAGAATTCTTTGCAGATTTATATAATGATATTCATATAATTACTTCCTGTCATGCTAAACTACCGCAAATTATAAAAAGATGCTGTGAAATTAAAGCCAAAATAGTAGAAGCTGATGAAAAAGAAACTTCAGGCAGCAGAATGCTTCTAAACTTAGGCCACACAATGGGCCATGCAGTTGAAGTTTTAGCAGGCTTTAAGCATGGAGAAGCTGTTAGTATTGGCATAGCTTATGCAGCTAAATTATCCAACCAATTAGGTCATTTATCTGACCATGATACTAGTCGGATAATAGAAATAATCAAAAAGTCAGGTTTGCCCTGGGAGGTACCGTGTCATTTAAGTAGTGCTGCTTTATTTAAGCTTATAGAAAAGGACAAAAAGCAGAGCAAGGGCAATATGAACTGGATTTTACCTCATGGGATAGGCGATGTTAGGATACATTCAATTCCTATAAGACACAAACACTGTTCCTCTATCTTGTTTGGAACCTCAAAAAAAGAATGTTAGATACTCCAACACTTGCCAAGGCAGGTGTTTTTTTGACCGATGCAGCCAGTGTTAATCATGAAATTTTTGGGAATTTTTTTTAAAAAATCTTGTGAATTATGCAGGAATTTGCATTAATTACAAGAAATATAAGATAAAGTATATTTAAACAAATTTAAAAAGATTAAGTAAGGACAAATATGGAACAAAAAAATATTCAAGTCAATACAGATGTTTTACATCTCATACCAAAATCTATTATCCTACGCCACAGGGTATTGCCTATAGAATTACAAGAAGGGGTTCTCAAAGTGGCTGTAGTGGATTCCTTTAATGTGGTTGCCTTTGATGATATCTATCTTGCAACTGGATATGAAGTTGAGCCTGTTGTAATCAACGAAGATGAACTTGATCACATGTTAGATAAATACTTTGGGTATTCAGAATTAGACAGTAACACCATTAAAGAGCTTCTAGAAATAAAAGAAGATGACAATTCAAGTATTTTTAATGATCAAAGTTTCTTTTCTGAACTGGAAGTAAATGATGCTCCCATCATCAAGGTGGTTAACTCTCTGATGCACAGGGCTATAATTATGAAGGCCAGCGACATGCATATAGAACCATTACAGGACATGGTTAAAGTTCGTTTTCGAAAGGATGGAGTGTTAATTGACATTACGAATTTGCCAAGGACTTTTAGTTCATTAATTGCTTCAAGGATAAAGATTATCGGCAAAATGGATATTGCAGAAAAGAGACTTCCCCAGGATGGCAGGGCAAATATAACCTTGAACAAAAAACAGATTGATTTAAGGATATCTTCTCTGCCTGTAGTATATGGAGAAAAAATTGTCATTCGTCTTTTAGATAAATCAACCATGTCTCTTGGCCTGGACATGCTTGGTATGGAGGAAAGGACTTTAAACATTTATAAAAAGCTCATCAAAAAACCCCATGGAATGATTTTGTTTACTGGGCCTACTGGGAGTGGCAAAACAACATCTCTATATGCAACCTTAAACTACCTAAAAAATCCTCTTCAAAACATTGTGACCATAGAGGACCCGGTTGAATATGTACTTCCAGGTATTAATCAGACAGGGGTTAATAATAAAATAGGATTAAATTTTGCATCAGGGTTAAGGGCTATCTTACGTCAGGACCCCGATATTATTATGTTAGGGGAGATTAGAGATAGTGAAACAGCAGGGGTAGCAGTACAGGCTGCCATCACCGGGCATCTTGTTTTTAGTACCCTTCATACAAACAATGCATCTGGTGCAATAGCAAGACTTATTGACATGGATATTGAGCCCTTTTTGGTATCCTCTGCAGTTATAGGAGTAATAGCCCAGAGGCTAGTGAGAAAAATATGTGATGATTGCAGACTAGAATATGTGGTTCCAATAGATTCAATTGAAAGGACCTTTTTAAAGGTATCACCCAATGAACCTCTAGTTTTATACAAGAGCCAGGGTTGTAACAGATGTAATCATACTGGGTATAATGGCCGAGTGGCTTTGTTTGAAATTCTTCTTGTTACAGGTGATATTCATAAGTTAATTCTTAATAAAGCATCTACAGGAGATATTTTTCTTAAGGCTGTTAATGAAGGCATGATGACTTTTTATCAAGATGGTATTTCCAAGGTTTTACAGGGTATTACAACATTAGAAGAAGTTAATAGGGTTGTCTTTGATACAATGGATGGATATATCTAAAAATTCTTTTAAAATGAGTGGTGTACAAAAGTGCCTGTTTATCATTACCGGGTAATGGACCATAAGGGGCAATATCAGGAAGGTATAATTGAGGCTGAAGATATAAAGTCTGCTGCAAATAGATTAAAAGACCAAGGACTATTTATTGTAAAACTTGATACCATGAGAAGAAGTTTAGTCCTTGATGATTATTTTTCCTCTGTTAAACCCATTGACCTTGCAAATCTAAATAAGCAGCTTGGTGTAATGGTTAATGCCGGTATACCCCTTGTTTCCGCCCTTGAAGTTGTTGAAAAACAGACTGATAACCCCAAAATGCAAAAAGTTATAATTAATGTTAAAGATTCTCTCAGAGAAGGGAAAACCTTCTATCATAGTTTAAAGCAACACCCAAAAATATTTGATTCTATGATGTTAAATATGGTACAAGCAGGTGAGTTTGGGGGAGTCCTGGGAGATATGCTGCTTAGACTAGGTGAACATTACGAAAGAGAGCACGAAGTCAAGGAAAAGGTAAAGGCAGCTATGACCTATCCAGCAATGGTTTTGGTAGTATCAATTACCGCTGTTATACTCATGATAATCTTTATACTGCCGGTATATACAGTAATGCTTGGTGAAATGTCTAATGAGCTTCCTGTGCCAACCAAGATTCTAATAAGTTTTAGCAGTATTATAAGAACTTACTGGCATTTAATTATTTTAATAATATTGTTCTTTTTGGTCTTTATTATACTGTATTCACGATCAGCAACAGGCAAGACATTAGTTGATAAGATTAAAATTCAATTCCCCTTGCTTGGAGATTTACATAAAAAAGTTATAGTGGCACGCTTTTGTAGGACCCTTGGCACCCTTTTAGGTGCTGGTGTACCTATTCTAAATGCTCTGGAGATTACAAGCAAAACAACAGATAACTCAGTCTTTATGGAATCCCTGGCCAGGTGCAGAGATGTTGTCATGGATGGTAAAAGCATGGTAAGGCCCCTGCTGGATTCAGGTGTATTTCCATATATGGTTGCCCATATGGCAAAGGTGGGAGAGGAAACTGGCAAATTAGATTCACTGCTCATACAGGTTGGAGATTATTTTCAAGGGGAAGTTGACCGTAGAATGGATAACCTGTCTAAAATCATTGAACCATTAATGATCATATTTGTAGGTGCACTGGTTGGATTTTTAGTATTATCAATGGTTCTTCCCATGCTTACAGTCATATCCTCCTTTTGAAATATTTTAAAAGGAGGATATTAATGGTTAAGCAAAGTTGTTTAAAAGGGTTTACGTTAATTGAGCTTGTAATAGTAATTGCAATCCTTGGAATTTTAATGGGATTTGCTGCACCTGTGATAAACCAAACTGTAGAAAAACATGGAGTTGCTGCTTATGCACGTGAATTTGCAGGTGATATAAGGTTTGTACGCCATAGAAATATTAATGGTGAATCAACAGTTAAGATACAATTACTAGGTGACAAATATGTGATTAGAAAAGGCACGGTAGTTTTAGAAACTAAAAATGCTCCTTCAGGAGTAAGATTTTTAGATAGCTTTGGCTCAGAAATTTACTTCTCTGGCTTTGGAGCTCCCCTTGGAATAGGAGCAGCTACCATAGACATAATCAACAGCTATGGTAATATTTATGAAGTTACTATTATGGTTGCCACAGGCAGGGTGCGTGTTAGACCTCATCCTGATAAGTGGTGACTTGTTAAGATAAGCATGGTGGTGGTTAGATGAATTATTTTTCAGATGCAAGGGGATTGACACTCATAGAGGTGGTGGTTGCCTCATTATTACTAGCTGCAGTACTGGCTCCTACCTTTACATTGATGCATTCCTGCCTGGGCAGTATCTATTCCGCTGGAGATAGGAGTCAGCTTGTTGCAGCAGGCAAGGGCATCATGGAGGAAACCCTTACTTCAAAAGATTTTGCCATTAAACAACATAGGAGTTTGACCTATTCTGGAAACAGCAATTTCAAATATGACTTATCTATCAAGTATTATCAAGATAATCACAATCTGCGAAGCATTGAAGTATGGGTCTATGCTAGTGACAAACCTGACAAACAGCTTTATTTTAATACAGTTAGGACTGTAAGATGAGAGATGAAAAAGGCTTAACTTTAATAGAATTAATAGTAACAATATTAATTATTTCCTTACTTCTAGGCGGTATCTATGGAATATTAGGTGGTACTTTTAAGGTTTGGCTGCAGGGAAGCGAAAAAATGGATGTTCAACAAAATGCCAGGATTGCCATGAATACCCTGGAAATTGAGATTAGAAGGGCTGACAGGGTAAACGTCAATAGTAGTTCTACTAGTTTAAATCTTACCATAAATGGCCAGCTTATCCGTTACCATTTAAGCGGCACCCAGCTATTAAGGACTGTAAGCGGGGAGGGGAACAACCCTGTTGCCTATAATATAAAGCAATTAAGGTTTACATACTATCCAAGTGTTAGTTCTTGCTCACTAGTAGAAATATACATGGAGTTTGAAAGTCAAGGATATGTGTATAACATTACTTCAAAGGTTAATGTTCGTTCAGCAAATTTTTAATGTAATGATAGAAGGAGTATGAACATGGAAGAAAAGGGCATTGCAATGCTTTCAGTGATACTAGTGTTTTTAATAACAATAGTGCTCCTTAATGGATTAATGGCAATGACAGTTACAGAAGTTAAGATTTCTTTAAATGATAAATATGGAGCACAGGCTCTTTATTTAGCTGAAGCAGGAAATGAACTAGCTCTAGATTATCTTTATGATAATCCATATTTTCGGGGTGAGCTTTTAAATCTTTCATCCTTTGATAATCCCATATATATAGGAGAAGGCAGGATTAATAGTATTAGAGTTCAAAACAGCTCACCTAATGTTAGAATTACCTCAGAAGGGGAAGTGGATGGAGTTATAAGAAAAGCAGCCCTACTAGTAAAAATAAGTTTTATTAAAGATGAAGAGGTTACTCATATTTTCATTGACAAAATAAAATGGCTATATGCTTTTTAACTTTGAAAAGATCAAGGAGGGGTGTTTATGGTTTTAAAATTTAAAAAGAAAAATTCAAAGCGGCTAGGAATAGAGATAAACGGTAGAATTCTTACAGCAGTATTATGTAAACATAATACTTGGAATTTTGAATTGGAGCCCCTTTCAATAGAACTAGATGATGATTGTGTTGAAAATGGACTTTTTGTTAAGCCCCAAAGGGTACTTGCAATACTTAATCAACTTGTGAAAGAACAAAACTGGCAGGGAATAGACGCAGTTACAACCATTGTCAGCCGGCAAATGGTTGTAAGGCATCTAGATTTCCCAATGATGCAGGATAAGGAACTTAATGAGACAATAAAATGGGAAATTGCACAGCATATACCCTATACTGAAGAGGATGTGGTTTATGACTGGTACAACCTGGGTCCCATGAAAAAAGATCAACCAAATATGAATACAATTCTTCTAGCAGCAGTTCCATATGCTACAGTTAATTCATATTTTCAGGTTTTTAATGAAACTGGAGTTACACTGCAGGCAATAGACATAGTTCCAGCATCCCTTAGAAGATGGCTTTTGTATATAGGCACTAACCAGTGGCCAGATGTTCAGGTTCTTACAATTGGGATTATTAATTTTGGGGAAGAAATGACTAACCTTGTAATTATTAAGGATGGAAACATACAATTTGCCCGTTCCCTTGCATATGGAAAACAGCATCTTGCAGTGACGGGGACCGAAGAGCTATTTATAGAAGAACTTTACAGGTCAATAGAATATTATCAAAAACATTATAAAGGACAATTGGCTAGAATCATAATTACAGGCAGAATAGATGAAGAGAAAAATTTATATAATATAGTTTCTCAAATAGCAAAAGTTCCTGTAGAAATGGGATATATAGAGGCAAATAAGCTGGGTCCAAAATATGCAGTAGCTGCCGGGCTTGCTTTAAAGGGGGTAGTGTAATGGCAGAAATAAACCTGCTTCCAAAAGAGAAAAGACCTAAGAAATCATTAATGCTTAACAAGAGATTTTTACTCGTTATGATTTGTTTAGTTTTATTCTCAAGCTATCTATTAGTACTTAATCTGCAGCTCAATAATCATTTAAAGACGGCAGAGGAGTTAAGGATTGAAATTGACAACTACCGCATTCTAATTGAGGATATTGAAGAGATAAAAGCTTATGGGGACCTGCTGGAAAAGCAAATTCAAATATATAGTGAGCTATTAGAAGGCAGCACTTCCTGGGGTGAAAAACTAGAAGACATAAACCAAATGGTTCCTAAAAACTCTTTTATAACAGGTTTACATATGGAAGACAATAAATTCCTGATGATTAAGGGCTATGCCTTAACATTGGGAGACATAGCAGCATTCATAACCTACTTAAATGAAAAACAATACTACACGTCTGTTAGGCTGCATAATGCAATTGAAGAAACTAGAGGTGACATTACCCTGCTAAAATATGAAATAGTATGTGGAATTTAAATATTTATTTACAATGGGGGCAGTATGAGTTTCAATATGAATTTCAACCTTAAAGGTAGAGAGATTAAGCTGATTTATATATTAATAATTTTACTTGGAGTATTTGGAGTTTTTAAATTGCTAAGTACATTTTTTCCTGAAACAATTCTTGTAAAACAGGAGCTTGACGAAATAAGGCTTGAGAAAGAAAGTATTCTTCTCACTCTTTACGAGGTCCAGGAGCTAAATGCACAAAATGACTTATTAGAGCTTAAACTTCATAGGTTAAAAGACAAATTCATTCTAAAAAGTGAGGATGCAGCTTATGTCATGTCCCATGGTCATGGAGATGGAATACTAATCAAGTCAATTATTCCCAGGGATGTATCTGATAGTAATTACTATTATACTAGTACCTATTCAATTGACATTGAAGGAGCATATTCAGATATAGTTAACTTTATCTCTAAATTAGAACAAAAACCAGTAAGTAAAATCGTTGGAATGGATCTTAATCTAAATGTGGTGGATATGAATGTTCAGGGATCTATAATATGGGAAATCTACAGCCTACATGAGCGAAAAACGCCTATGATTCCAGCACCAGTCCATGATCATGGCAGACCAGATCCCTTTCAGGTTCCAAGAGAATATATGAACTTTTTGTACGATTTCATTCATGATGAAGTGCCTGACGAAATTGAAAAGGAAAATCAAAATTTAAAGGAAATTGTCCGAGAAAATACTTTAGAAGATGATAATGAAATAGAATTTTTTCATAAAAGTACATACAAGTTTCCAATAAAACAATAGAATCCTTTCCATTAGTGAAAAAACAATGTAAAATAATTAAGAGAAGTGAGGGGAAAAACTTTCCAATGAAAAAATTGCTTATAATTATCCTTATTTTAGCTTCATTTTTATTCCTGAATCATTCGTCATTACTAGCTTCAGGATGGATGCTGAAAGAATATAAAGGAATGATAGGAGGTATAAAAATACTCGTTAACGGAGTACAAGTAGAAACAAGGATGGAACCCTTTATTTTATCAGAGGAAGGAGTTACAATGGTTTCTCTGCGTGATCTATCTGAAGCCCTTGGATTTGCTGTGGCCTGGAATGATGTTAATAATACAATTTCTATCACAGGTAATATGGCACCTAAAACAAATATCTGGGAAAGTAAATCAAAAAAGAGAATAGAGGACTTAAAAGTTATAAGAAATGTTGGCCCGTTTTATGAAAAAAAGGTTAATAATTATCAAATAGCAGGGAGATTTTTTGGATCAGGAATTGCAGTCACAATGAAAGCAGATGATAAAACAGAACTTGTCCTTGATTTAAATAGAAAATATTTAACTCTTGAAGGTTACTTTGGTATTGACGACACCACAATGAATAGCTCTGGAGGCTATAAACTTAGAATTTTAGGTGATGATAGAGAGCTCTTTTTTTCAGAACTGGTGAAACCATCAGATTATCCAAGATACATATCCCCAGGAAGAATTGATTTAACCCATACTAACAGGTTAACTATTAGAATAGATTGGGAAGATCAAGAAATTGGGGATTATGAACAGTTAACAGCAGTACTTGCCCATTTCAATTTTTATGACAAATAAAGGGTGAAAATGCATTAAAACAAGGATTAAGCTGCTATAGAAAGCTGATATATTGGGATATTATTTTTTTGGCTGAAGCATACTAAATAAAATAATAAAAGCTAAGAAACCAGAGTGCCAGATAAGCAAGAGAAGATTTTGTGACTTTATAGATATATGAGGTGATAGGGTTGATAAAAAAAACGGATTTGCAGGAAATTTTGGCAGTAGCAAAAAAATACGGCGGGGATTTTGCAGAAATATTCATTGAAAAAAAGAATAGTTCTGGGGTAGGGTTGGAAGCTGACAAAATTGAAAGGGTT
>JAGXSK010000054.1 GCA_018333845.1 Clostridia bacterium
CTCTTGCAAATTAATTCTATGCTTGTTAAAATACTCTCGAAGCCTTTTTTATTGTTCTTGAATTTAAGGGTTTTCCATAATTCTAAGCCACGATAATCAACGAACCTTGCCCACTGTGTTTCTTTTGCTATATCTACTCCAACTACTAGTGTGCTTGGTGTTATTGCTTCTAACTTTTGAATGTTATTATTTTTCATTTGCTTACAACCTCCTGGTTATTATGATTTTTGTGCGTTTCTGAGGCACACATTAATCATAACAGGAGGTTTTTTAGTTTTCAAAGTTCATTTTCATGTATTACAGGAATGCTTGTACGTAATTAAATATATTTATATTCTACATGTTAGTATTCTACATGGTGAAGATATATCCTGCCAAAATTGTTAATAAATTTGAATGTTTATAAAAAATTTTTAAGCATTTTTTAACAATAAAAAGACGGTATAATCACCGTCCAAAAAAAGCTGCTATTTTTAAGCTGAAACGCACCAAAGGGTGTCTGGTACTTGCTTTTAGCATTCTATTTTCCTTTCTAAGATCGTGGAACTCTAACTCCAGCATTTCCATTGAATACCTTCGTTCTTCACTTTCTTGGATAATCCTGCGCAATTCAGCAGTTAACTTGCCAATTTCATTTTTAAATTCCCTTTCTTCATTTTTAGCTTTAGTTATTATTTTTTCTAACTGATGCTTAAGGTTTACATTTTCCCTGATTACTTCGGCTTTTTCTGTAGCATTTTTGTCTTTTTGCTGGGCAAATCTATAACGCAATTGCCTTTCCCTTTCAGTTAATTCAGCTAATTCATCTTTTAGTCTATTAATTTCTAGTGCTAACTTTTCATTTTCTTGTTCTTTAAGCTTTGCCTTGTTTACCCACAATCTACATTGATAGAGAATAGAATCGGCTTTTTTCTCTGCCTTTTGTTTTTCTTCTTTAACTCTATATAATTCTCGCTTCCTTAATGATAGCAGTAAATCCTTTTCAGCAAATCTTTGTATTAAATGATCATAATCCTCCATGTTTTGATTCTTTTCTGCCAGGGAAGCAGCAATTTGCTTTTTTGCTGCATAAATTTCTCTAAATTGCAGTTCCTGATTCTTAATTTTTTCTGATAGTTTATGTTTTTGGGAAAGATGTTTAAGCTGTTGTCTATTTAGAGTTTTAAGATATTTTTCCAAAGTTTTCTCATAAGTAGACCTAGCTTCAGCAAAATATAACCATTTGTCATCCTGCTTGCGAAAATAGGGATACTTATGTAAAAGGTCACGAACTGCACAGGGGCATGCCTTTTTCCATGTTTCAACCTTATCCTGGATTTCATCATATGTTAATCCATTTGTATTTTTATATAAAACTTTTATTATTACATGTCTTAAACGATAATCATTAACATCAACTTCCCAGTCAGTCAAACCCCAGTTTCCACCTTCTAGCTGGACAAAGCGACCATCTGAATTAAGATTGGTTGGATGGCTAACAACTTTAGTATTCTTACGGCTTTTTTTTGCGCTGGTTGTAGAAGAAAACTTTAATGGCCTCTGATGTTTAAATAGCATATTAAAGAATTGATCATTTTCCCTTAATCCTTGTTTGTCCATGTACCAGATATAATCATCACAGGAATAAAAACAAGCACATTGATGGAGGCATGAATTTACAAAGCTTTGGGCTTGTTGGAAGGTATAATCCTGGAGCATCTTGCGCTGAATATACCTTGTTAATTCAATGACTGTTAGGCCCTCTGCAAAATAAAGGTTCTTTTTAAGCAAATCAACCAAAGAATGAAGTTTTGTCACTATTCTACCACCCTTCCAAAGTCAGTAAACTATAAAACTACATATTTTACTTCTTAAGGTGGTTTTCCTGCCAAATAGCAGGAATTTATTCCATAAAATTCCTGCATATTCTCTGTAATATCTACATTTTTGCCTTTAGGTTTAATAAGAATCGATAATAAGTTATTTATTAAGACAATCTAAAACAAAAAAGCACCAAAAAAGGTGCCAAAGGGCATCTCGATTATTCTGGTACAGTTCCTACGTGTACAGCTACTATTCCACCTGTAAGCTCAATATAATGGGGGTTAATTAGTCCCACATCCCCAAACATATCTCTTATTTTTTCCTGGTGAGGAAAAACCTTGAGTGAGTTTGGAAGATAAGTATAAGGTCCTTCTTTGCCAATTCCCAGTTTACCCATTATGGGAACTAGATGATTAAAGTATAAATAATATAACTGTTTAAACACAGGGGCCGATGGTTTTGCTAATTCAAGGGAAACAACCTTTCCCCCAGGCCTGACTACCCTTTTCATTTCTTTGATGGTTTTTTCAACAGATGGAACATTTCTTAAGGCAAAACCAATTGTAGCACCATCAAACTCATTGTCTGACAGTGGTAGATTTGTAGCATCACCTTTAAGCCATCTAATATTGTTCTTGTATTTTTCGGGAGTTTTTTTCAGTGCAATTGCCAGCATATCTTCACAAAAGTCAACCCCCACAACTTCTCCTTTGACACCTACTCTTTTGGCCTGTTCAAAGGCGAGCTCACCTGTTCCACAGCAAACATCTATTCCTTTACTGCCTTTACTTAGTTCTGTTTTATCAACGGCTATTTTTCTCCAAAATTTATCTCTATTAAAGCTTAGAATTGTATTTAACAGGTCATATTTTGGGGCAATGGTTGAAAATATAGAATGAACGTATTCTTCTTTTGAGCTATAGCTTTTTGGCAGCTTCAATTCTTTAGTCATATCCTTTCTCCTAACAAACTTTGCTATTTACTTCCAAGATACTTGATTTAAAGCTGTTAACTATTTGTTGGAAGTTAGTAATTTTTTCTTTGTTTTTACTTAAAGAACCTATAATTGATATTTGCTCTTCTACCTCTTCAATATAACTTAAAACCTTTGAGACAGCTGGCTTTTTGTCCTCAAGCAAACCAAAAATCAACCCTAGGATAAACCCAATTTCTTTTAAAGAGTTCATAGCCCTATCTGGGGCCTTTGCAAAATTGGCCCCTAGCATGCAAGATACTTCCCCTAGAGAAGCACTTTCCTTGGAAATAGTATTAAGAGTATTGGTCTTGATGGAATTATTCTCAAAACGCTCCATGGAGCCAAGCTGCATTGTGCTAATAGTTTGTGATAGTGGAGCCAGCCATTCTATCATGTCATATTTACAAAGATTTTGAAAAAACATGGAGAATAAATAATCTCCAACCAACACAGGGTATTCAGGCTTATCACCTTCATATTTATGAATTTCTGATGCCAGATAGATTAATTGAATTATAGCTGCCATGTTAATAACCTTAACATTTGTGTCTCTTTTAAATAGTGAATAACTTAGGAGAAATATTTTTGGATAAAAATGTCTCTTTTTGCTTTCTATGTTAAACTGTGCCAGGTCCCAGATACACTTATTTTTTATGTTAAAATCATTTAGTAGCATCTGGTCAGACAGTGTAAGCTGGTTATCTAAAAAATTAATTATTGTGGCCATGCAGCCACCCCCTACTAACATAATCTTTAAATAAATATATATTCTCCTAATAAAGAAGGTTTCCTTCTTTCTTCATTGAATTTTAATGCCACTTAAAATATAAAAAGCCCTATAATACCTTTTTTATAAGGGTATTATAAGGCAAAACTAACCTTCATTATCCTTGATAAATAAAATAAATATCCCTCCTATTGATTTACCGCCTTTTTACCACAGGAGAAGCTATCAATACCCCTTAACACTTCCTTGCACTCGACAGATTGGGCATTAAACATTTCCGTTAGGTAATTACAGGCATCCCATGGATTAACCGTTTCACCACAAGTAAAAACGTCCACTGCAGCGTAACCCAACTCTGGCCAGGTATGAATTGCTAAATGTGATTCTGAAATAACCACAACACCACTTACTCCCTGTGGGCTGAACTTATGAAACACTGCTTCTCTTACCTCTGCTCCAGCTTCTAAGGCAGCTTTCACCATAATTCTTTCCACTTTTTCAGCATCATTTAAAATTTCAAATTGACATCCATAGATTTCAGCCAAAATATGGCGACCCAATGCGTTCAATTATCATTCCTCCTATCCAAGATTAATACAAGCTCAATTTTAAACCACCTAAATATTGCTGTCAATGAAATTTTTATGATTTTTGTACAATTTTCTCGTTATTATATAATAGTCCTCCAAGATATAATAATGGTCCAACAGCATAGATTAGCATGGTAGCAGCTGCCACTATTCCAGAGTCATTGAATAATAAAGCAGCAATGCTTGCCAGTATAATGGCAAATAGCCCATGATATATTTGTGAAAAGTTGGCTTTAAGCTTTTGAATTAAATATATAGGCTTAAAGAAAGCAACAATTAGGGCTGCCATGGCCAGGAGGAAAACCCTACTCCAAATAGTGTAGCGAAAAAGCTTTATATTCATGCCAATTTTCCTGACAATTATATCATATATTGGTTGAATACCTTCAGATAAGACCATAGCAGCTGTTCTGCCAAAATGAGACTGTAAGCTGGTATCTCGCATACTGTCTAACACTGTCAGGAGTAAAACAGAGACAATACCAAATACACCTGCTGCCGCAATTTGAAGGATAGTTATCCTTTCCAGATATAGTTGATGTATTAAATAACTAAATCCCACTACTGCTGCAATTGTTCCGCCAAGGTTGCTTCCCCATTTGGGAGAAGCAATCAAGTAGATGGCCACAAATAAGTATATGATGCTAATTCCCAATACGTATTTATTGTCTTTAAATCTATCAAGAAGACCACTAATACCTATTATACTAGAACCTATTAATACTCCCGCAAATTCATTGCCAATTCCATAATACCTGGCACCTGCTAGAGGATCGTAGCCTAATGTTGATTTCTTTATCAATTGTGCTCCTAAATATAAGTCAATCAAAATTGCCAGAGATGTAAAAAGACCTATTAAAATAAATGGGCTGAGCAAATGGTTATAACTTCTCGTTTTTAAAAATAGCTCCAGCAGCAGAGATATGGCGAGCAATCCAAGGCTTAGAAGCAGGGCTATAGTAGTATATGCAAATAGTGATGTTATAGGAACTAAACCAACTAAAAGCAAACCAAAAGGTATAGACATTAAAAATAGCAAGGGAAATCTTAAATATAACAGGAATCTTGGGATAAAGAACATCATTATCATAGCTAAAACCAGGGTAACTATTTGTAATGAAATATATCCTTTCACCAGGATTGGGCGTGTATTATAAATAAACTGCATGGCATGATTCATATTTGTCAAATAGTCCAAGGTTTCATATTCTACCATTTGTGATATGACAGGTCTGCCTATAAGGTGATGCTTGCTATCTAAGTTAAGACTAGAAAGAATTGTTGGCAAAATGTCAATATTTGAAACAATACCTTCTCTTCTAGTGCTTGCACTTGTTAATATCCCAGGTTCTACTCCCTTTCCCCATAAAATTATTGGCACCATCAGATTACGTACTCTATTCTGTTCACGGGTGGGTGCTGGACTTAAAATGATTAAAAAATCCTTATCTGGGTCTAAATCTTGGATTAAATTAGATAAGAACAAGTCCTGCAATTGCACAATCCTATTTTTAGTTTGCTGAAACTGCCTTTCGTTGACCATTTCTTGTATAAGATGAAGCCTATTCCAATCCCCAAGATCAATTCCAACTATAGAAACGTCAGAAGAATTTTTAAATATTGTATGTATTCTATTATAGTCAGTAAAATAGCTTAGTGCTCCTAAACCCATTTCGCTAATTGTGTCAAAATATGCTGTTGGAATCCTGCCCTTACTATCCATAAACATTAAGGCCATTTGGTTTTGAACAAGACCCATATAACCACTATTTCCAATAACTACAGAAGAAAGGCCATTTTCCTTTAGAATATCACCTAGTCTCCCCCAATGACGTTTTTCTGAATTTTTAACCCTCTTAGATGATTGTGCAATATCCAAAACTACACCGCCGCTAATGTATGGTGTTTCTCCTATTAATCGCTCATATATGCTGCCTGCCTTTTCTCCATTATATAACTCAGATGTAGCATGTATTAGGGGTGATGTGTTACCCCATTGACTAATGGTGCCTGAACCAATGGTTACGAAACCATTTTCTCTGGTTCGAGGCCCAGCTGTACTGGTATTCATTAAGCCAATAGAGCCTTCGCTAATAATCCTTTTAAGGTTGTAAAAGGGGTAACTTTTTATTTCTTCAATAGTTAAACCTCCCAGATCAATAATAATTACTCGGGAGGCATGATTTGTTAAGTCAGCATTTTTAGCAGGAGATGGGCAGCTAATTCCCAACACCAGTAAAATAAGAATTGCTAACAAATATAGTTTATAAAATATCAATCTCATTTCTAACCCCTCAATAGTTTAAATTAGCAGCTGCTTCCTTTTCTA
Organism: Clostridia bacterium; assembly: GCA_018333845.1. GTDB lineage: Bacteria > Bacillota > DSM-16504 > Desulfitibacterales > Desulfitibacteraceae > Desulfitibacter. Next base: position 6,426 of record JAGXSK010000054.1, read on the forward strand.
TATCATTTGCTATTTTTAGCCCCTTTGATAATAAAACCTTTTCATAAATTTTTTCAGTATCAGCAATCATTTTATCTAAAGTAAACTTTTCTTCAACTATCCGCCTTGCCGTATTCCCCAGCCTTTCTGCTTTTTGTCTGTGAATTAATAATTCTAATACACTACGGGATAATCCATTAATATCACCCTTTTTAACAACAAGGCCTGTTTCTTCGTTAATTATAAGTTCTGAAAGACCTCCAGTATTGTAAGCAACTATTGGTCTTCTGGAAGCCATTGCTTCAAGGGCTGTAATAGACAATCCTTCGCTTAAGGATGGAATTACAAGAACATTTATTATAGGAAGAAGCATAGGTATATCTTTTCTATAACCGCAAAATATTATACGAGCTTCAATACCCATATCATAAGCCTGGTTAACTAAGGCATCTCTTTGTGGACCACTGCCTATTATAAGAAATTGACAGCCGGGGAGCTTTTTACTTACTATGTCAGCCATCTTCAAAAAGTGCTGTACTCCCTTTTGAGGTATTAACCTTGCTATTACACCAACTACTGGCTCCCTAATATCTAGATGTAATGCTTCCTTGGCATCATTACAATCCAACATCATTTCAAAATCCTTTAGATTAACACCATTGTATACAACAGACATCTTGTCTTTAGGAATATTTTCATGAAAACAAACATTGTCTGCCAAGGCCTTTGAAACTCCAATGTAATGATCAGCTTGTGGAATAAACTGCCTTTGGAAATAGGAAAATAATTTGCCTTTCAACCAGGATGTTGGGAATTGATAAATAAAATTGTGTATAGTACTAACTGTGCATAGAGATCCACCAAATCTTTTTGCTCCTAGTCTTCCCAATATACTAGCCTTGGTTCCATGAGTATGAAGTATATTTGGCTTTTCAATATTAATAATGTGTATTAATTTGTTTAAGGTTCTTATATCTTTACCAGGAGCTATGTCATCTGTTAACTCCAAATTATAGACCTTACATGTAATGTCCATTTTTGCAGCAACTGTGGCTGGGCATACCAGTACTGATTCATAAATACCCTGATTGACATGCTTTAGCAAATTTTCTACATGGTTTTTCATACCGCCTTCAGCAGGACGTAAAATATGCATTATTTTAAATGTAGTCATTTTAATAACCTCACTTTTCGTTTCATTACTAATATACCCATGATTTTTTGGTCAATATGTATGAAGTTTTTTCATTAGTTGTGGTAAAGTTCTAAACATAAAAAAAAATGCTATGGTTATTCCTGGCAAATCATTGATATAAGGAATAACTTAATAATTTTTATGATTAGACAGTGGCAGAAATTGCAGGCTTAAAGCTAAAATTTTTAGTTCTGACTAACAATTGTTTGGAATAAAACAAATGTAAGAAAGCTGTTTTGGAGTGATAAAGACTGAAAGAATTCTTTCATTACGTTTTGTGTCTTGAGCGAAGAGAAAGGAATGGTTATATAAATGAATAAAAAAATTGAAGAGTTTTATACTGCCCGAGGCTATGAAATCAGTGCGGGGGAAAATGTATTAACTCCTAGCATGGAGGATTATCTAGAGATGATTTATAGACTAAGTCATGAAGTAGGATATACACGAGTAAATGAACTTGCTGATAAACTTAATGTTCAGCCTCCTTCAGTAACAAAAATGATTCAAAAGCTAAGTGAAAAATCCCTTTTAAATTATGAAAAATATGGAATGGTTCACCTTACTGAAGAAGGGAAAAAATTAGGAAAGTTTTTTTTAGAGAGGCACAATACTCTCAAGGAATTCTTAAACTTAATTGGAGCCAATGACAATCTTCAAAAGGATGTTGAAACCATGGAGCATTATATCAGCTACAATACCTTTGAGGTTATTTCAGCCCTGGTAAGCTTTATGAAGGAAAATCATGAATTTAAAAATAATTTCAGCATTTATAAGGAAAAGTTCCTTAACAGATAAAAAAGGTGCACCAATTATACCTAATCTGGTGCTGAACTCTATACTACACGAACCCTACTTGCTCAGTTTATACATTGCATATTGGTTCACCTGTACTATGGCAACCATCTAGCTCTAACACCCTTCCGTAATAATAACTTCCACTTTCATCGGTAATTGGTTGTATTATAATAATTATACGGTAAACTCATAAAGTACTTAATGTCTTTTTTGTCCATCGTCAGTTCACCTTATCCTTTAATTGCATTGTTATATCTCCTGTAGGTTACAGTATCAGTACCGGCCTAAAATAACAAGGCTACCTTTCAGGTTGAAGTCTCTTTGACCTTATCATTGTAATGGGTTAAAATCCTATTTATATTTCCCCTACTTCTTTTAATAATTGAAGATACAATGCCTTAGAAATCCTAAAATTATAATCTATTAATCGATCTAGGGATATTTGCAAAGACTTTATTCTTCCGGTTAGTTTAGCAATTTTCAACAAACCAATAATTCCAGTAGATTCAAGTAATAAAGTTTCTGCTAACGTTCTAGCTGCTTTATCATCTAATAACAAATATGACGCACCTAATTCTCTTGCTGCTGTTATTACTTCTAATTCTCCTTTATGCAGCTTTCCTGTAAAACGGTTAACAAGAACTGTATCTTTAACAGAATAGATTTTAATATTTCCATCTTTAACAGCCTTGCTCAGTTCATTGGAACCAATATAATTTCTCCCACGACTAACAGCTATAGTGTCGTCCCAGATAGCATTCTTATCAAATGCATCAGTAAAATAACTTTTAGATTTGGCTAGCTCATCAATAGTTATAGTATATAGTGCCTCCACTAATTTATCTAAATCATAGAAATCACCACTTATACTTACACCTGCTAGATTTTCTGTATTTCTAACTATAAGCATTATTGAACCTTCTTCTTGTATAATTTGCCCCTATAAATATTATTCTTTAAGAAACTCTTTTCACTAAAACATTCAGCCATTTTTCCGTGCTTCTACCAGGTCTAACATCCTCTGTCACCCAAGTCTTTATTAATTCCAGTTCCTCATGCTTATTCTTCATATAACTTAATTGCTTCATGGTTAGGAAGGTCATTTAACCAAAGTGACCATAATTGTTCGTTAATATTAGTAACAACAGGGTTTCTTAATTCATTTAATGCCTTAATATAATTAAATACTTGTTTTACCTTTCTCACCCTGACTTCAGCTTGAACAGCCAAAAGTATCAACCCCTTCAAAAAAATATAGGAATTACATTTGAAATATGATATTTAGTGCCTCTTTTAGTGCTAAAATCTCGTCTTCTGATAGAGTAATACCTTTACTCATCTTTTCTTTATCGGGAGACACCACTCCCTAATATCATACTTTGGTTCCCTGCCATTCCAACTAACCAGGTTTAATTCTATTGATGAATTAATAAATTTAAAATTCTCCACTTCTGAAGCAGGCATCCAATCAATAAACCCTTTGCTCCATACAAGTGTATTTTCATCTAATGTTCCAAGTCTTAATAACTCTTTTAGTTCTATTTCAGACAATGGCCCAATAGAAGCATCATCTTTTGCGTAAAACCAATGTTTATTCTCCATAAAGTATCCCCCCCTTATCGTAAACAACTGAATGAAGGCTAATGCTTTAGTATTTTTTCTACTTAAATAGCCTCCTTAGTGCCCTGCCAGTTGCCTTGCCAGCTGCTCTCCTGCCTACTCTCTTGGCTACCTTTTTTGGACTGCCGCTTGAGATCGCAGAAATGTCCCCTAGTATTCTAGCAACCTTATACAAAACTCCCCTGGTTTTATTTATCGTCACCAGCATCACCCCCTGAATATAATTCCAACATTGCTTCCAATTCCTGTTTCATCTGATCCCGATACTTTTTGGGATTTAAAATTTCTGCTTGGCCAAGTATCTGATCTAATTATTTCTAAACCTACTGTCAATCTTGGCTTTTTCTTCTAGATAGATGTCATTACTTCTAATAGAATTATTGAAAAGCTGATTACTAGTAGATTCATTCCATATATAAGGATTGTTTAGTGTCTTTATCGAATATTCAAACAAGTTAATATCGGCTGTAATACTCTCTAATAAGTATCTTTTTATACTTTGTATTTCGGCATATTTAGGCTCATAGGAACTAACTTCATCCTTAAGTTTTATCAATTCATTTAAATGAATTGATACAGAATAAGCATTTGTTATATCTACATGAGAGAAAATATAATTTAAACTTTTTTCCCATTCCCAGCTTTCAGTCCAAAAACTATACCAGTCATCCTTTAATCCATAAGTCTGTCCATACTCTGCTAAATAATAATAGTATTGTGCTGGTACTGCAAAGCTAAAATCTTTATATATATGACCAGAAAAATTTATACCTATAAACTCTCCATATTGATTTACAACTGGACCTCCACTGCTGCCAAACGATATAGTTGCATCATGTTGAATGATATCAATAGGATATAACCATGCTTCTGATGGATACCATTGTCGCTTAGCGCTTACTATCCCTCTTGTAACTGTACCTGCTAAACCAATTGGATTTCCAAACACTAGTATTTCTTCTCCTATCTCCACATCCCAAGCTTCAACATAATAATCAATTATTTTAAATGTTTCCCATGGTTTTGCATCAAGCTGTATAATTGCCAAATCTGAAGAGTTATTTATCTTATCAATAAAAGCTGTATATGTATTCCCATTATATGTTGTAATGTTTATCCATTTGCTACCCCTAACAACATGAGCGTTTGTGACAACTTTACCGCTAGTATCAACAAAAAAACCACTTCCGGACCCTCTGCTTGTTTGAATTAATACAGTAGAAGGCTGTATAAGCTTGACAAGTTCTGTTGTGCTAAGCTTTTTCTTGTTTAATGAGTTATTAACATTGTTTTGATTATTGTTGACTGAAATGTTTACTGTTTGGGATTTATCATCCCAAGAAATTGTATATCCAAAAGCTTCCGCAATAATTCTTGCAGGAAGATAGGTCCTCCCCTGCCTAATAAGCGGTGGCACGTCGCTCTTTATTGGTTTTCCATTAATATATATTACAGAATTATTTATAGTGAGCAGTACATTAGTATTATTTTTAGAAAGTATAACAGTATCTGTGTTTGGATCCCATTTAATACCATTGGAAGGGACTTCTACTCCTAGTGCTAAATACCTTACAGGTACATACACTCTACCCTTTTCAAGGAAGGTTTGTGCGTCCATTCTCTCTGGCTGTCCATTTATCCAATAATAATTATTATTAACTTTGAATTGGGTATTTGCAAAACTGTAAGGTGTGGAAATAAATATGCTTGCTAATATAAATAAAGCTGTTAAAATTCCCTTTTTATACATTTTTATCCCTCCTAATAAAATTTAATTTTATTAAAATCACTTATTCTCTTTCAGATCTCTTGACCATTTTCTATGGCTGCCGCTTGAGATCGCAGAAATGTCTCCTAGTATTCTAGCAACCTTATACAAAACTCCCCTGGTTTTATTTATCGTCACCAGCATCACCCCCTGAGTATAATTCCAACATTGCTTCCAACTCCTGTTTCATCTGCTCCCGATACTTTTTTGGATTTAAGATTTCAGCTTGGCTGCCATACTTCATAAGCCAGCGTAAAAACTCGTTGCCGCTTTTAACTGTGACCTCCATAAGTAGATCTCCTCCAGGAAGCTCAGTTAGTATTGGGTCAGCATAATATAATTCTTCTTTTACGTATCTAGTTATTGTCTTTGCAAATCTGACTTTGAAGGTTATGTTTTCATTTTCATCAAAGATCTGCCACGTGTTAGATAAGTAGTCATCAATGTCAAAGTCCTTTGGTAGGCTGAAGTTTTGTGCAGTAAGGCCTATCTTTTTAAATCTGCTTAGTCGATAGGTCCTTATTTCTTTGTGGTGGTGGCAGTATGCTATGAGATAATAGTTTCCTGCCCTAGCTATGAGGTAATATGGGTCAATGGCCCGCTCTATCACAGTTTTACTTACTGCAGAGTCATAGCTGCAGCATACAGCTAAGTTATTTAAAAAAGCTTCAACTAAGACCTTGGTAAAGTCCAGCTGTTCCTTATTTAGCTGATTATCATATATACGTATTCTTTCGTTAAGAGATTTTGTCAGGTCGGTTTGGTTATTAGCAACTTTTAGGGATGACATTACTTTTTTCATGGCTGAGTTATAGTACTTAGCTAGGATGGACTTTTGATCCTTGTTCTGACAGGCCATTGAATGAAATAGGTGAAGTGCTAGGTATTCTTCTTGAGTTAGTTTTGCAGGATAATTAGTCTGAGGGGCATCTATAAGATAATAGCCTTTTTTACCCATGGATATTACCTGAAAGCCTAGATCGTCAAGCTTTTTAACATCTCTATAGATGGTGCGCTCAGTAGTGGAGCATAATTGAGCCAGCCTTGAGGCAGTTAAGCCATTATTGTTTTTTAGATGATTTAGAATGGTAAATATCCGTTCCATGATCTACTCCTACAGCTCCATTGATTTGTTTTCACTTGGATTCCGATATTTTTTGACGCATCTTCACGAGTGTAGACTGTAATTTGGAATTTTGCATTCCGCTGCGCCTACAGCCAGGCTCAGCAGTCAGCTATCCCGATTTAGTTCCCTGCTAGATTATCAGGAAGTGGTCCGGCCGCAGGTAGCCTGTTAATTTGACACCCAGACATTTCTCCACAGGCTTAGGAAAGCTGGATGAGCTTCTATTAAGCAGAAGCATTAAATCAACTTAAAGCAAATCCATTACAGCATCAAAAGCTGATTGGCAGTATATTATATTATCATAAACCTTTTTGTAAAGTGAATCAGCTGATGTGAAAAAGCCGGTTTTAATAATTGAAGATACGATCAGTGCACCATCCTTAATAGTTAATGATACACCATCTTCCTTATATATATGTGCAACTTCTGATAAAGCATATGCCAAGTCTTCTTTAGAGTAAGTTTCTAATAGGATACTTTTGATTTCAACCGATGTAAATACTAAAACAATATTTTTATGAAACCTTATAAAATAATGCTTGATGCTAGGATATTTTGAATATGGGTAATCAATCACAATAAAATCATCTCTTGCTATTGTGCTTGTAAAGCCACCTTCAATCAATTTTCGATGTAAGAGACTACAAAACTTATCCATATTTTTTCTCTCCTTTATCTATAATGTTCTTCTCTACAGCCATACATATTAAGATAATAGTTAAACATTATCACTCTAACCTTCTTGTTATATCTTCATTGCATTCTCCTTTAACAGCACCAATATATTCCAATGCAGCATTTACCCCATCCTCTGAGAAAAGCATGTCGCCTATCCCTGTCATAACAATGGAGTATAAGTCTAATTTATCAAAAAACCTTTCAGCATTTTCCTGAGGAGTCGAAGTTGTTGGGAATAAATGCAGACGTTTACCAATGTCTTCCATTATAAAGTTCAGACTTTCTCGCACTATTCCCTTACGATTATTGCTATTTGTGTCATAAGTTGCTTCAAGAAAAGTAGTGTTAGCTTTTTGAACAATTCTTAGTCTTTTTAAATCTGGATCAACCCAGTCACCATATCTTTCTAGCAATTCTGATAATATATTTAGTGAAAAACCATCAATAGACATTAATCATCTCTCCTTTTAATTTATACCAACCACCTTCCTAGCCCTCTCGTAAATCTCTTTCATTAATAAATCAAACAAGTTCCTCTGAAACTCTGGATTAATTGCTGCCTCAAAAACATCCCAAAGATTAGAGATGTCATCTGGCTGTCTGTCTGCTTTATATCCAAAAAAACCAAGCCTTCATATTATTTAGTACAGGAATACCATCAAATTCTGTTGGTATTGGAGCCTTAACTCCCAGCTCCCTGCCCATACCATCCATTAACCCCATGCGGTTTTCATTGGATATCCCCTTATTAAAGCACCCAAATACAGTAAATGGACAAATGTCATCCATAGGATTTCCATTATCGATAAAGGGATAGCGTATTTCTAGATCATCAAATACCTTCTTGATTAGCTCAAGAAGTCCAGGACGATTATCCTTATATAGCAGGAGCTTGTTAGCAAATTCCATATAAAAATGTGTCCAGTTAAACGAATTCTTTGTTTGGATGTTTGTTTTCACTCTTTCATAACACCTCATCTATAAGTTTTGGGAGTAACTTTTTAATTGCAGAAATACTAAAGAGATTTCCTGCAGGTTTTCTATTAGTTCAAAATCTCTAATACATTGAAATCTTGCCCCAGTTTTTGAAAAATGTGATGGATTAATAAGGCGGGCATAGAAGATTTTTCTTATGAAAAATGCTTGTCATTTATTCAAAACACCACCATAATCTTTCAATTTTTCCAGGTCATTTCCTGCCTGCTTCTATATACAAACAATCGACAAAAAACTTGTTTATTCTACATGATGAGTTCCAACTGCTTTTTAACCTATACCTCTATTATAAAAGCTACCCTGACGGAATCTGTCAGGGAATATCAGTTTGGGTTTAACTTATTTTAAAAAATCCATCAAAAACTTCTTCTGGAAATTATCCAATCATATCTACAATCAAGTCCTGGAGTTCAATATTTTCTATCCATTCTTTTTGCATAACTCTTTAATAAAGTCTTGAATTGCAAATTTTAACAACAAAAAAACCACTTCCTTTCGGTATTTAAACCAAATAGTAAAGTGGTCAATCTTTTCTAAAAAGTAATGAATGCACGTAATGCATTACATTATTCACCCTCCCAATTCTGCTAGCTGTACCAGGATTTTCACATCTTTATATATACATTAGCAATTCCACCGTATTCTATTAAAGATTGTTGGTGGAACTATTTTTTGATCACTTATTCAATAGAATAACAGCATAACTAACGTGCTAATCTTTTCATCATATCTGCATGTGTTTCGTGACTTTTCTTAATAGAATTTAATACATCTTCATTTTTGGCCTCAACATATAAATTGGCAGTATTAGTCCTTTTTGCGGTTCCTGTTGCATTCGCAACTTTTCTACTGGATCTCTTTTTTGTTGCTAGCTCCGTTGCAAACATAATGTTACCTCTCACTCTATATTTAACCATAAATTATCTCCTAAAGTGTAAAATTCTGTATTATTAATAGTATTCACATTTCACGAACTCCGCTATATCCATCATCAACCACAGGCTCAGGTATTGGATCATTATACTGTATTTTTGCCTCTAGCCAACCTTCCATTGCTTCTAGTAGATTTTCGTAAGCTTCATTAAACGTTTCACCTGTACTATGGCAACCATCTAGCTCTAATACCCTTGCGTAATAATAACTTCCACTTTCATCGGTAATTGGCTGTATTACATAATTATACGGCAAACTCATATAGTACATAATATTTTTTTGTCCATGGTCAGTTCACCTCTCTGTAAACCACACTATCACATATAATATAAAAAAGTGAAATTTGAAATAAATTCATGATGAGAATATTATCTAAAATATGCAACCTTATCTCTAATCCAATTGGTACATTTCCTTTAAGAAATCATTCAACTTAACTATTTTAATCCATCTGTAGGGGTTTAGAACTAAGAGGTCCTCATCTCCAGTAATAATATATTGAGCATTTCCATAGACCGCTTCTTCAAGAATCATGTTATCTTTTTCGTCACGACAGTCATTAATTGTGTCATACACGACAGGTATTGCTACTTTAAGAGATAACAGGCTAACCAGCTCTTCGACTTCCCCAGGTAAAATATACTTGCTGAATTTTGGTCTCAGTAAAACTTCTTTTACTTCAGAGAGCTGTTCATCACTCATAATTAGAATATACTCATCATTAAGTATCTCTTTTATAAGAAATTTGGCCTTTTTGCTCCCAAGATAGGCACTAATAAAAATATTAGTATCTATTACTATTTTAATCTTGCTCATATCTTTTCCTTCTCACTGCTTCAACTTCTTTAGTAATATCTTCAAAAGGAATTGGTTCTTCTTCGCAGCGTTCGTTAGTCTTATCCAAGATGTTATTTAACTTAGTGTTAATATCAGTTTGCATTCTTTTATAGATTGTCTTTTTTTCATCAAGTGACAATTGATCGATTAACTCCCAGACTTCATTCAAATTTTGCTTCATAATTATTTCCATTCCTTTCGCTTCGCTCAAGGCACAAAACGTAATGAAATGTATTGGCTTCGAGCGAATATTTTATTATTCTAAACTCCTAGGGATAACAGTTAACTACAAATCACGAGGGGGTGAGTGGGCCGCTTCAATGTTGGAGTGACCGCATAATTATATGTGTAGATTGCCTTTCCAAGCACAAATAAGTGTGACATAAGAGCACGCAGACTTATCTTTGTATAAACATTACTCGTTTATTGCTGGGCAATCAGTCAATGCTGTCTATCCCTGTAATTTTTTGAGAGGAGTTTTTCCCTATGGCTTTAAAGATTGTTTATCCAATATGTTGTGGCATTGATGTCCACAAAACCTTTGTTGTTGCTTGTATTGCTTCTACTAACAAAGGGGTTACCACCTACAAACGCCATCGCTTTTCTACCTATTCCAAGGGCTTAAAAGAGCTGTCACAGTGGCTTTGTGAGAATAACTGCAAGGATGTCTGCATGGAATCTACTGGGAAATACTGGATTCCCGTGTTTAATATTCTTGAGGACTCCTGCAATATTACCCTGGCACATCCCAAGTATGTCAAAGCTATCCGTGGTAAGAAGACCGATAAAAAAGATGCTAAATGGATTGCCGATTTATTTAAGCATGACCTTATAGCTGGAAGTTTTATGCCTCCTCTTGCTATCAGGCAGCTTCGTGACCTTATGCGCTACCGTTTTAAATTGACTAACTTTATGTCAAGTGAGAAAAACCGCCTACAAAACTCTTTAACCGTTTCTAATATTCAGCTTGGTAATGTTGTTTCTGATACTTTTGGTAAAAGCTCTATGAACATTATTGAAAAACTTCTAGATGATCCTACAGATATCTCTTTTGACATTGAACCTCTTATTCATGGTTCTATGAAGGACAAACTTCCTGAATTAGAACTTGCCATAGATGGTTTTATTACGCATGAACAAGCTGAAAAAATTAAAGTTATCAAGCAGCACTACGAAGATCTTAAGTCACGTAAGGATGATCTTGAAAGAATTATTCTTATTCTTTCCGCGCCCTACTCTGAAGAAATAAATTTGATCTTAACTGTTCCGTCCTTCAAAAACATCTTTTCGGCCATTACTGTGGTCTCCGAAATAGGTGTCAATATGGACGTGTTCCCGACAGCTAAGCATCTATGCTCCTGGGCAGGGCTTACACCTACGAATAACGAAAGTGCCGGAAAGAAAAAGTCAGTAAGGATTTCAAGGGCTGGCTGTTACATAAAACCACTTCTGGTACAGTGTGCAACCGCTGTAGTTAAAAGCGAAAAGCACCCTGAAATCCGTAACCGCTACTTGAGAATTAAAACACGTCGTGGTCATAAAAAGGCAATTATTGCTATTGCTAGAATGCTTCTTACTGCTATTTACAATATCCTTAAAAAGAAAGAACCGTATAATGCTGAGTTATATAGAAAGTCAGATGTTCTCCCAGTAAACCGTGAAATCACGGTAGAACAAGCGATTCTATTGGCTAAAACTCAAGGTTACCGTATTAAAACTGTGGTTTGATTACTTGCTAAGCCAATATCTTTTTAAAAAGTCATCGACTGATGGCTTGTTTGCTATGTTCTTTTACCTTACAGGTAAGCATTTTACTTCATTTCAGACTTTCCACCCCTAACCAAATTATATCATATCCAGTGACCTGGAGATTATAACCATATTATACCATTTAATCCCCGCCATTACAAAACGTTGTGAAGAAAAGTTCCTGTCTACTATCTACCTATATTTTAGCACGTTTCCTTTAAAATTTTTACATCTTAGTTAATTCGAATGGATTTCATAGCCTATCTTTTCTTTATTTTGATAAATCTTCAGCCCAGTTAGCTTAATGTGTAACAAGAAATTTTTGTAAGTCCTTATGAGAAATTACTTCTACCTGTCTCCCGCTTTTACTATAAATCTGTCTGTTGCATATGTAACTTGAGAAAGCTACTTGAGCATTTACTGTATCCATAGCCGCTGCCCCTTAGATACTATTTCTATAATAAAGGGAACTCCCTTTTCCAAAAACAATTCAAATTCTTCAACATCATAAATTTTTAAAGAAAGGTCAATTCCATACTCTAGATTAACATCTAAAATATAGTCATATATTAATGATCTGTTGATTATGCTCCTGTCTTTTACAACAACTAAAATATCATAATCTGAATCCAGCCTGGCATCCCCTCTAGCTCTTGAACCAAAAAGTTGTACTAAATAAATCTCACCTGGGTAGGTTTTATTCAAATGCTTAACTAGCCCTTTAAGGACTTGATTTTCTAACTTACTATGTACCATATTAACCACCCCAGTATATCATCATCTCTTATTAATTCTATTATATAGTATATAAAAACAAAGTACAATTTCTACAACAATCCACTCATCATCTTATCAACTTCCGGGAATTACAACTACTCGTAGAGGATTTTTACATAAATACAGTTGATACTCCCTTAGATCATTTCATCACTAGCCCTTTTAATGACTTCTGTTAGAACTTCTTGATAGTTTGATGGTAAATTGTCAAAGTATCTCAACTGAATACCTTCTATAACACCATGACTATCCTTTTTGAATATTTCAAAAAATTCTCTGTTAGTAAAATAAATATACTTTTCATCAGCTTTAACCTTCTCCATAATATAACATTTAGCATACAAACCATTCAGTTTACCAACAGGAATGTTTCCACCTTTGGTTATTCCGCTATGATGACATACATGCACAATTATTTTATTATCCGATGAAACTCCAGTAAATCTTTTTTCTACTGCACCTGGCCCTATCTGTACTCTTTTGGGTTTAAATTTTGTTTTGAAATCTTTTCCTAGCCCTTCCAAGATATAGAATGTTATCTCGTTTAATTTAGATGTATCTGCCATGATTTTAACCCTCCTAAAAATTGTTACCTGTTCTCAATCTACTATAACTAATTTGTAGCTCTCCTTTATCTGTTTAAAACTGTATTTAACTCCTTCCAAGCAGAATGTTTATTTGGTATATTGTAGTAAATAACTTATCCATTTGAAGGTTCAAGTTATGATCTATGATAGACTAAAAGATCAATTAGTAAGAGTCGACGATAATTACTATGGATATATTTTTTTGTTTGTGTATGGTTTTAAGAGCAGGTATAATTAGATCATTTTCAGGTAATTGCCTAACTGTTCAACCATATCATTCCCTTTATAATGTTTGTAGCAATTACTAGTTTCCTCAGATCCCTTTAACATGTAAATTTTTGGATGTACCTTCTTCAATGGGTCAAAAAAACTAACCGTACCTTTCTTAATCCGTTCTTGGTTAGATAAGTGTGAAGATAAAGGATCCTGTTTTGAATAACCCTCGTATTGTTCAAAATTCTGGGATAAGACTTACCCTCATGTGCTTTTTTAAAGTTTCTTTCATCTAGTATATACCTCAAGTCAAACTGCAATGCATAATATACCAATAAAAAGAACTGGTATCATGTATAATAACTCATTTTTTGGTTATATTAATAATACTTTTTATCTTGGAGGAAAACTTATGTATTTTATGAAAGAGGTATTCTACATTAAATCAAAAAAATTAAATGTAGAGATCGTAGGCATATTTAAGCCTACACATACCCAAATAAAATACAAAAATAATATTATATTAAAAAGGCTGCTATTAAAAGTAGTCTTTTTAATTTTTGGCATGGAAAGAAAGCTTGGAGACAACTGCTTTAATTTATTATGAGTTATCTGTAAATATTAGATTTTTTATTATTAAACCCCAATTCGAAAAAGTATTTATTGTATCAATATCAGTTTTAAGCTGAGTTAACTTATTCATAACATTTCTATAAATATCGTTTGCTTCTTCCTCATCATTTGCCTTCAAGATGCTAAATAACTCAATAAATAACTCATATAGTTCTTCTTTGACAACATTGCCTTCTTTCAGCAGAACACAATTTCAGAAAGGTTTGCTGTGTTTTTCTGAATACTCATTAAAGCTTCCAAAACTTTTTGCTTATATTCTTCTTCTCTTTGATTTCTTTGTCTAACAGCTTCTTCTACTTGTTTATAATTGTGTTGGAAACTTACATTTGGAATAATCTTTTGCTGATTTAAGCCAGATTCTAGTTGTTTTTGGATGCTAAAATCCATTGTGGATAATCCTAATTTTTTAAACATCTCATACAACTCTTCCTCACCCCTTTCACCTTCCATTATTCAGCAAAATATGATTATTTCCTTCACGAAAATTGCGACAGTATCCGACAAACTAAAGGTTTTTGATCAAAAGGTAAATAGCTAATAAAGAGGTAGGGGAGGGTAAAAATCCTTGGGAGTTTTCTTTTCCAGACCGAGGGGGCTCCTAAGCGTGAACCTTATTCCAAAATCAAAAATTTTTTAGAGTAGGTGAAGAACTATGCACCTGGGAGATCACCAAAACCGGTTGAACTTATAGTTTTGGAAGGCAAAGGCCATAGAACTAAAGCCGAAGAGAACTAATTACTGGTCCTAGTGATATAATGGCATACTTTCAAACATATAAAGGATTGTTGTAAACGTCAATAGGAAATGTACCAAAAACGTGCTTATTGAGTATACCACCAAGAAATTCCAATCTGGTATTTTTGGGTTACATAATATTTCTGTCAAGTATGGTTTTTCTGTGTTCAATTCTCCAGCTAGGACCTCTCATAGAGAAGATCTCACACTGATGAGCTAGCCTATCCAAAATTGCAGCTGTAATGGTGCTGTCTCCTAGAAAATCGCTCCACTCTTCAAATCCCTTATTACTGGTTATTATTATAGACGTCTGAAGGTATAAGGAGTTAACAAGCTCATATAGGTGATTTGCCTCTTGTCTTGATATAGGCAAAAACCCAACTTCATCTTATGGAAAGTATATTATTATGCAAAGTTGAGAGGGAAACACCCCATAAATACAGGAAAGGTTTGCCCTGAACTTTGCATAATAATTTGTGATATAGTTGAGAAAAAGGAGGTTGCTTATGGCAAACCAAACAACTATATCATTGAAAGAACTTATTCAGAGAGTTGAATCCCATCTTCACGCTTCCGACTATTCAGAGGGTACCATTAAAAGATACCATTATAGCTGGAAAGTAATCTTGAAAAGATGCCTTTCACAAGGTATCGATCAATTCTCGTATGAGTCGTGTCTAGCGGTAGTAATGCAAGAATATCGCATCCCGAATAGTGGAAAATTAAGTTACAAGCAGGTATTTCGCCTTCGGACTGTCAAAATGCTTAATGAATTTGCTAAAAATGGTCGGATTTTAAAATGTCATCAAAAGCCCAGAGAACAGGTCAATTCAAATTTTTCTAATTGTATGAAACTATTCATTAACGCTTCCCAGACCTCCGGATTGGCGGAGAGGACAGTGGAGTCCAAAACAATGAAAGTAATACGGTTTCTCAACTATATCAGCAGCTGCGGCATTGAGAATATTGAACATCTTTCGACTGATAGTATTCTTTCATATGTAAAGAGTTTAAAAGATAAAGGGTATGCCGGGTCGACAAGAAGCGGAATTCTCTTCACATTGCGAAGCTTCCTTTCATTTTTACATGATAAACAATATATTTCTGAACCTCTTCAGGAGCTATTTCCTGTCATTTTCTCTAATAAATCAGAAAGGCTACCTTCCTACTATTCTGAGGACGAATTGAGGAAAATCCTTTTACATATCGATCGTGACGATATAATTGGGAAAAGGGATTATTTAATACTTCTGTTTGCTATCCAACTAGGAATACGTGCTGGGGATATACGGATGCTTAGATTAGAGTATATACACTGGGAAAAGAATACGATTGAATTTATCCAGCAGAAAACAAGGAATCCAATACAACTGCCACTACCAGAAAATGTTAAATTTGCATTGATAGACTATATTAAAAATGGGCGTCCCAAAAGCAAACTGCCTTACATTTTTCTCAGACATCGGGCACCTTACGAGTCCTACGCAACAACAAATGTGTTCCATTACGTTATCACAAGGTACATGACTAAAGCAGGGATATCATTTACTGGCCGGAAACATGGACTGCATTCTGCGCGACACAGTTTAGCTAGTAATCTTTTAAAAAACAATACCCCCTACCCTGTAATAACTGGAATACTTGGTCATGAAAATACAAGCACAACCCGCTTGTATCTTGCTATTGACATAGAGCAGCTCCGTTCTGTAGCATTGGAGGTGCCATATGAAGAATAAAGAAATTTCTTATGTATTCAGAGGTCCATTCAAGGAATACATCCCAAAATATATTGACTATAAACGTAGCCTTGGATTTAAAATCGGTTCATCTGCTTACTACGCCTTAAGGGGAATGGATGACTTCTTTGTAAAATACGGCCTTTCATTTGATTCATTAATCCCTACAAAAGAGATGGTTGAAGCTTATGTTGCACTCCGTGGATCGGAATCAGTCAAAACACAACACATGAGAATGAGCATAATTCGCCAGTTCGCCCTTTTTATGAATAGGATCGGCTTTAGCTTTTATGTTTATCCTGAGTCAGACTTTGTACAAGTGAAATCAGATTTCATCCCATTTATTTTTACACACAGCGAAATAGATAGGCTAATCAAACTACTTGATGAAATACCGGTCAGCCCAAGATATCCGACATATCACCTTATATACCCCATGCTGTTCCGGATGCTTTTGGGATGTGGGCTCAGAATAAATGAGGCATTGGGTTTAAAAATGACAGATATTGATATGGAGCATGGGATTATTATTCTGGATGCCACAAAAAACAACACACAGCGATTGCTTCCCATGTCGAAGTCACTTCACAAATACTGCAAATTATATATACAGCGTATGGGCTTTCCACCATCATATGATGGTTATTACTACCCGACCAGGAGTGGTGGTGAGTATACTAGCACTCCTATATACTGTCAATTCAGGAAGTTCATGCGAAAAGCAGGAATCTTCAGGGCAGACGGCTCCCCCCCCGTGTTCATGATGTCCGGCACACATTTTCGGTTTATTCATTGGAAAAGATGGTGGCAGAAGGAAAGGATATATACTGTGCCTTACCAGTTTTAAGCACTTACCTGGGGCATAGAGGTATTGAAAGCACTGAAAAATATCTTCGTATGACGGCAGAAACTTATGATTCAGTTACTGGTACCATGGAGAATTTCTACCAGGATGTTTTCCCAGGGGTGATTAGAAATGAAGACTAATCACTTTCAGCAACTGCTTTCATCCTATTTTTTAAAATATATACCAGAGCGTACAAGCTACAGCAGTAATACAATAAAATCGTACAGGGACACTTTTATCCTTTTGTTTCAGTATCAGGAGTATCTCCATAAATCTTTGGCAAAAATGAGCTTCGAGACGATGAACTGCAAATATATTGAGGGTTTTCTCGTTTGGTTGGAATGTGAAAAACATTATTCCATAGCAAGTATAAATCAGCGTCTTGCTGCAGTTCATGCATTTTATAAATATGTCCAGAAGGAAAATCCCGAGTATATAGAGCTTTGTACATCAGTCTTAGGAATCAAATCCAAAAAAGTACCTATTGTACCCATGAACTACTTTTCAGCCGATGCTTTAAAACTGCTGCTAAGCCTACCTGACAGTTCAAATGCAGAAGGTCGGAGGGAATTGGCTATACTGACTCTTCTTTATGATAGCGGGGCAAGGGTACAGGAAATTGCAGACCTTACTTTTGGCGATATTCGTATAATCAAGCCAGCCACTGTCCGGCTAACTGGGAAAGGTAATAAAAGTCGGATTATTCCTATAATGCCGCAGACCTTAGCTATCATAAATGTTTACATGGATGATTGCAAAAGAAAAACAGCAGCAGTCCGTAATACCCATCCATTGTTTTTTAACAAAAAGGGCGAGAAACTTACACGGGCGGGTATTGCCTATATCTTGGCAAAATATGTTAATCGTGCACGGAATATCCGTCAAGATTTATTCCCCGATAAAGTTTCACCTCATACCATGCGGCACAGTAAGAGTATGCACCTACTGGAAGGTGGTGTAAACCTAATTTATATTCGGGATTTTCTTGGACATTCCTCTGTTGTTACTACAGAACGCTACGCAAGGTCGAACCCTGAAGTTAAACGTAAAGCCATAGAAACAGCTAGTCCAAATGTGC
Organism: Clostridia bacterium; assembly: GCA_018333845.1. Classification (GTDB taxonomy): domain Bacteria; phylum Bacillota; class DSM-16504; order Desulfitibacterales; family Desulfitibacteraceae; genus Desulfitibacter. Next base: position 24,708 of record JAGXSK010000054.1, read on the forward strand.
TTCCTCCTGAAAATTATTCAGACAGTCAGAAAGAAGAACTGATAGAATGGCTTAAGTCATTCATTTAACTTAAAATATTATGCAAAGTTCAGGGCAAACCTTTCCTGTATTTATGGGGTGTTTCCCTCTCAACTTTGCATAATAATATACTTTCCATAAGATGAATTATGTGAAGCTTTGCATAATTCATCGAGCACTAGTAGATCACAGCTCCTTATTTGTTTAAGCCTACGGCTTGATTTTGTACTTATTTCAGCAGTCTTAATAATTTTCATAAGCTCATCAATAGTTACAAAATATACCCTGTAGCCTGCATCGATTGCCTTTAACCCAAGGGCTATTGATAGAAAGGTTTTACCTAGCCCTGGAGGGCCTAGAAACATGATGTTATATGCCTGCTGGAGCCATGAAAGCTCCAGCAGCTGGTTCATATGGTTTCTTGTTATTCCTAGTTCTTTATTGCTAAAATCAAATTCTTCTATTCTAGCCTCATAAGGGAAATTTGCAGCTTTAATCCTTTTTTCTATATTGCTTTTATTTCTAAATTCTAGTTCACATTTTAAAAGTATTTCTAGTACATCAAGGGGTGTCATGTTATTAACAGCAGCATCGGCGGCTAGTACATCTATCTTATTTGCTGCCTCTTTAAGAGAAAGCTCTTTTAATAGTCTAGTTACATTTGCTAATTCAGCCATTTGTCTTTACCTCCCAATAGTTTTTTTGTATACTCATCAATGTCTCTTTTTTGAGCAGTATATTGTATTACTGGCTTAACTATTGTGGGTGGCAAAGGTATGACTTCTTCTGGTTTATTACTTTCAAAATAACTGGCAGCATCTCTAAAATCCACTGCACTTATTAGCTCATTTACTAAGCAGTAGTCTAGTGCCTTTGAAGCAGCCTCCTGACTGTACTCATTAAGTGTCTTTTCTATTATTTTATACTGATCTCTTATGTATCTGGATTTATGCCTCCTAATCTCTTCAAGAAAATATCTGCCTTTATCGTAATCCTTAAAGCATTTTGCTAGTTGGTCTAAGAGTTCTGATATTTTTGTCTCATTATTTCTAAGGTGATGGTTGTTTCTGATGAGCTTTCCTTTTTCTTTACATAGCTCATGGGATGCTATGAGCACGTCTCCAAATAGGTCATATATGTGGAGTTCATTTTCTTTAATCTCAATGGATACTTCTTTATTTTTGTTAAATGTCCCAAGGGGTACTGTATATCTGTTGCCTTCATAAAGGACAGTGTTGTCTTTACGTATAGCTCGGGTTATAATTTGATTAAGGGAAAATTTTGTCTTAGGTACCGGAGTGAGGTATTTTCTTTCTATTTCAAATACTTCTGCCGGTATCTTTTTTGTTATTGAATGTACCTTTTTATTTCCTGTTCTATCTAGCCAGGCTTCAAATTCTTCTTCCCAGGTTCTTATATCTATAAATTGACGGTATTTTGTAAAGTTACCTTTAAAAAACTTAACAACTGCTTCTACTCGTCCTTTGCTTTCAGGATCTCCTTTCCTGCAAAGGTAGATCTTTAGTTTTTCTTCCTGCCTAAACTTTTCAAATTCCTTTGTATATATTATATCTCCATAGTTCTCATCAACTGCTATTAGCCTATCCTGGTCAAATACCAGCTCTTTTGGTTTACCGCCCATCCATTCGAAGCAGTAATATATGGCTTGCACCATGTCTTGTGCTTTAGGGGGTCTATCGAACCAGACACCATATTTATGCCTACTGTTTGATAATACAAAGCCTATGCAGTACAATTTCTTATATTTTCTGTTGTATACATCAAATACACTTGTTATGCCTATATCAACCTGCATCTGGTATCCCATGGGAGGGTCTTCTACTGATTGGTAATCTCTTAATTTATCTTCTTTTTCTTTTATGTCATATTCAATTCTTAACTTTTTTACATACTTACGGATACTTCCTTCTGTTAGGGTTATCTGATATCTCTCCTGCAGCCAGTCATATATTTGTGCTGCTGTTACTCCTGGATAATCTCTAAGCCACGTTAGTATTTGTTCTTTGTGTTGCTCTAAGCTTGATTTCTTTGATGGTGTTAGGATTAATTCGTCATACTCATCTGGAATCATGTCCCAATACTTTCTGACTGTATTTCGGTTAATCCTAGTTATTTTTGCGACCTGCCGTTGGGTAAACCCCTCACTTCTCATGCTTTGAATTTTGCAGTACATTATCCACCTCTCCATTCTTTTTCCCCCTTGTAGTATTAGTTTTAAGGACGTTAACATAATACTACGATTTGGGAGATTATTCTATATTTGAATGTCTCTGGTGGTATATTTCATGCGATCATTTTTGGTATACTTTATTTTATCATTCACAATGTACGTGCTCTAACCTCTGGATGTGCATGCTTCTGTTCACCTAATAACCAGCGTGTTGGCGATAGCTAATTTTTACTGGTATAGATTCTGGTGTTTTGGGCAGCAGTTTATAGAGACTATACCAAAAAATAAAGCTTTAAGAATTGTCAACGCCATAACTCTCAAGGCTTTCTGTTATTAATGTCTCTTGCTACGTGTATTACTGCCATATAATTTCTTCCAATTTAATGTACACACTTTTTATATCTTCTAATACCTTGGCCTCAAAAATATTTGCATCATCTGCTATAATTATTTCAGACTTGTCTCTCATTAATATAGATACTTCTAACTCAAAAGCATCTTGCCAATATATGGTTTCATTCTCTAAAAACTGAGAATGACTTAAAAATTTGCCACTATCTTCATAATTTTTCATGATAAGAGCTACATCCTCAGATACCGCTACCATAATGTCATTCCCAAATTTATTTTTAAAATCCTTTCTCAGTACAAATATACCCCCACCAGTATGGTGGATTTCCCAGTCCGGAAAAGCATGTTCTAATATGTCCCATGTTTTTTTCAATCTTAACCCTCCTAAAGAGTAAAATTCCCCTGAATTTAAAATCTAAATTAAGATTATTATATTTATCAGCTTATTATATCAAATTGGACCAATTATTTCGATCAACAATAAAAATGCTCAAGCCTGATGCACAAACATAAAATACAATTATTTAACTGTAAGATTAAAAAAACCAGCATCCATAGAGTCATTCGTACCTGTAACAAGGGCCCTGTCTAGGAATCTATTGCCATTCTCACAGGAAGTCTCAGGCAATAATGAACAACCATGACATGCTGCCAGGTTACATGAATCTGGTCCCTGGCCACTACTGACCATACAAACCGGATCTGATGAACACCAGCTGGCCGCATGCAATGCCGAAATTACTATGTTTTCAACATTTCCTGGTAACCCCTGCCGGACCAGTCCGCCTAGTGAACCCTCGGTATCTCCAGATGCAGTATAGATTAAAACTCCGTTCATTGTTATATCAGTATCCTGGCTATCACAATATACTCTTTCTCTTAATGCTGAGCTGCCATAACCGCATTCAAAACTAAATTGATTTATAAGTAGATGTGCAAAAGTATGTAATAGTATAAATTTAGGTGTAATTACCTTTTCAGGTAGTCCCCTCACCTCTCGTGCCTTGTTAAAATTGTTTATTAATAACCGGGCACGAGCCTGCACTTGAGGTTTATCTTCCCATTCATGTAATTTATGAGAATTAAATTCGAAAAACACTCCTTCACCACGTACAACTATCGCGGGTAACCAGTTAATACTTCCATTCAATTTCAGGTTGTTTTTTTTCTCTTCAAGAGTTTTATCATCTTCAGGCATCCATCTCGAAAATCCAACCAGTGACCTGGTCTCTCTTAGCTTGTGCAAGAGCGTTATACTGGAAAAGTATTCACTAATAACATGAGAATACTCTTGTGCCTTTTTGTTTGTTACAAAAAAATCCTGGTTATCTCCTCCCACTCCTGCAAGAATGGCATCATATTCAGATTTTCTATACAATTCTTCAGAATCTTCAACATCTTCTGTTGTAACGCCTTCTTCTCCTTCGAGCTTTTTTCGGGCTGCTGCTATTAGTTTTTCTCCATCAACACCTTTCATTTCTGCCACAATTTCAAATTTATCCTTGTTAAGCTCCCCATTAACTCTAGTTCTAGTAAGGCTTTCCCAGTTAGCTTCAAGAACCTCAATTACTTTTCTATCTACAGTTTCATCCCATTTTGGAAGGTATATTGAAGTCCGGATAGCAGGGAAATAAACATTAGAAGCTCCCCTTTGAACTACTTTTAAATCCGCTCCACATTGTTTTGCTCTATCATCTATCTCTCCCAGCCAGGGTCTAAATCCACTGCATTTTTTTATCTTGTCTAGAGAATTCTCGTTAAATGCCCCTGCCATTGACCTTGATTCAATTCCACAACTACAGCTTATCATTATACCTGACAGACTACTACTGCTACGCCCAGCACGCATACGAAGCTTGCAGCTAGCATCCCAGGTTTTGTTTTTATGTACCCATTCCATAAAAGGAAAATCTTCTATATGTCCATGTGTCTTACATATAACTATAAATCTAACTGGTATTAACCATGGCCTTTTATATTGCTTTGTAGAATGACATGACATTCCAGATGAGTAATTAGGTCCGCTACATCTTTGTTTTTCCCCGTAAATAGACAGTTTCTCCATCGAACCACATTTTGGACAATAGTGCCATTGAGGAAATCTAATACATGGTATTTTCAACCCGGGATTAAGTACTCCAGCACCTGGTTTCCTGAAATCTGGGGGTAATCGAAAATGGTTGACATTCAGTCTCTTTTCCAATCTTTCCTCTTTAATTAAAAACTCTTCGACTCCATTTCTAGCACTTCGATATACCTGTTCCCAGGCATCAAGACCACAGACCATCAGGGACTCGTCACCAGGGAAGTTAACCATCTGACCAACACCCCATGGGGATATCAGCTGACTTCTTCTCATGGATTTTTTTTTATTGGACATGTTTAACTCTCCTCTTCCAGTTCGAGATAGTTACGGATAACACTTGCTTCACATGAAGCGTCAACATTTCTCATTGACGTTGGCGTTGGCCATGCTTTATCATTCCACATTGAGTGAGGTGTGCTTCCTGCAGCGTACATAAGAGGTAATTCCTCATTCGGCGGAGAAAAATCTCCATATTTTGGTGGTAAGTATCGTTTCCATTCATCCAATCTATAATCTAACAATTTTAAAGTTAGCTCTAGTTCCGCGGGATCTATCTCCTTGATTCTCTCTTCCAGGATTTTCCCAAATTCATCAAGCAATTTCGCTTCTGGAAAAGGTTGTGGTGATGATGTATTGCTATTCTTACCAAAATATCTAACATATCCAACTAGTAATGCATGTAGTGCCCTTTCCCTTACCGGAGACGAAAAAGGTGTTACACTAGTAGGTTCAACCTGGCTGTAGATCCTGGAGTGATACGAACAAAAATGCTCATAGTGTGAACGGTCCCTGGGTTTACTAACATTATAAATAACCACAACAAGTCCTGGGCCATCTTTTGAACGGCCTACACGACTAGTTGCCTGGATATATTCGGAAGTAGTCTTGGGTTGACCAGTAACTGTCATAAGACCTAACCTTGGCACATCTACCCCTACAGATATCATGTTAGTGGCAAGACACACATCAACTGGAAGGTTATCGTCTTCTGGTGGATATTTAATCTCAAGGGAGTGTAGAGCATGAGGCACTTCAGAATTAGAAATACGACTTGTCAGTTCTATGGCCCTGTTGATGAACCTTCTATGATCAATCTCTTTTTCCTTGTCTTTACAAATGCCCTTACGAGCCCACATGGCATTTAGATATTCTCTTATATCAGCACTTATTAGTGTTGCAGCGTGCCCCAGTTCACGTAAGCTATTAAAATAATTAACAAGTGTCCAATAATAATCTCTTTCTTTCTCGTCTTTTACATCAATACTTTTTATAGACTGCAACAAGGTTCCTATTACACGCACCTGGGTTGTTGCATGAGAAGGCAATCCCGAAGCATGTACCCCGGCATACATCCTGCCATTTGCAATTTTATCCTCATATGCGAAAAATGATTGACCTGCATCTATACACTGGGGAGGGAATTGAAAGACATTCTCTTTTTTACAATTATACAGGGCATGACACTGTTCTTTAGCCCTGCTTATTGTAGCAGTAGAAGCAATTATCTTTGGTCTTGTTCCAGAAGGACTTTTACATAATTCAGATATAAATGTCTCATAATGCCCAACCATGGATCCAAGAGGTCCTGATATTAGATGCAATTCATCCTGTATTATCAGCTCCGGTGGTGAAATCCTCCTGTTTTGTCTGAAACCAAAAATGGACCTTGCCTCTGGCTTCCAGGGCAATATTGCAAATTTGTCAACAGTTCCTATTATCAGTTCTGGTGGAGATAAATAGATATCCTCATCAATAACCTGTAATGGCAAACCAAAGTCATCTTTTGAAAAATTACACTCGGAATTACCACACTGGAGAGTTACTCTAGAAGGTCTAGCAAATTTCTTATATCCCTTGATTTCTATAGTTTTACCATTTTTCACAGGACCCATCTGAACTCCACACCATGGGCATTTTAGCATGATAAAAGGATTTTCTTTTGTTTCTCCTTTTTTAAGTTGATTATAGAAATTTACTGCATCGGTTTGCCGATTAGGAGTCAAGCTTTCTCCTACCCAGAGTCCAATTCGAATTCTATCCTTTCCAAGATTTTCTTCATCAGCCTGTCTTATTAAATCACATGCACATATCAAAGAAGCAGCTCTCTGATATTGTTGTGAGGTTAACAGCCTTAAAGTATAACGCATTAGAACTGTAGTACCATCATCATGCTTGTTTTTCAATCTTTTTAAAAAAATAGTGAATGCAGTCAATCCAAGGTATGCCTCTGTCTTTCCTCCACCTGTCGGAAACCAGATAATATCAACTATTTCTCTATCGGTGCTTTCTGGTCTTGCAATAGATTTTAGATTCATTAAAATAAAAGCAATTTGAAATGGTCTCCACGAACCTAGCTTTTTGTCTGGCCAGGTTGAACTATCTTCTAATCGAGGATAATTAAGAGTTTCAACTTTTAACCCACCTTGATCTACTTTCCAAGATCTCAACTTTAAATTAAACCTTAGTTGCTGTAGTAGCATTGCCTCGTTCATTAGCTGAAAAGATCTGCGAACCTGTAAATCATTTCTAATTAATTCAATTCCTTCTCTCATTCTAGCCAGACACTTTTTACAGTTAATTACATGTCTCATGGCCGTTTTCTTGTATTTACTATCTAACTCATTTTCTGTGAAAAAATCTTGTTTATCTATCCATTCCTCATACTTATCACAAAGAGCAGATATATTATTTATCAAGGAACTGAATTCTCCATGTTCACTCATATCATACATCTTGAGATCCAGATCAGAAAAATGTGCTGGCAGGATAGGTTTTAAATCATAAACAGGTAACACTTCCGTCCTAATTTCTTCAATAGTTCCATTTTTAGACTCTTTCCAATTCGATGCACATCCGTGACCTACAGCAAAGGTTTTCTTGTTACGGTATAGTAATTGCATTGATTCTTCATCCTCAGTTACATCACCTGGAAATTTTTTATCAGGGTATTGCTGGAAAACCTTATCCTGTTTCACTGCGCTAACCTTTAATTCTACCTGAAAAAAACAGTCTTCATTTTTAATTGTGCCTGATGATTTCTTATCATTTACTAGAGAGAATGTAAATAGTTGACTTTCATTGTCTCCTTGATATGTATGATTTCTGGCTCGTATGTCTATTAATAGTCCTGTTTCTTTGCCCTCCTGGTTCTTGACAGGTATAACTTTTTTTCGCATGGCCGGATTTGGAATCTCGTCTATTTGTAATAGTTCTTTCATAAATATCTTTTCTCTGAAAAAAGCCTTTCGGTTAATAATCTTCCCTTCTTTATTTTCAGTTTTATATTCCCCTTCCCTGTAATAGCCAGCCGACACCTCTAACATTAGACCATATTGAGGAGGCACCAGGAAACAGCTAAATCCCATGGCTGATGGCATAAAGGCATTAGATAAATTGATAATATCATCATTAACATCATTGCTTTCATCAATTGAACCGGAGCCTTCACCTTCCTCAAGCTCTGGTGTATTATCAGTTTCATCTTCTTCAGTGTTTTCTATCTGAATAAAATATTCTCTTTCACTTGGATTTACATTCTCAGTAGTTTCAGTCATTACTTCCTGCGGAAAAAGGATACCTGCTCCATACCTGATTCTAGGTGGTTCAAATAAAATTTCTTCTCCATTGTCCTGAATAAAGGGTAACACTGGATCAGGTCCAATTAACTCTCTTTTTAAAAAATCAATTATTTTATTTCTCATCAATACCCATACTCCTCGTATAATATGTTTTGTAAACCTAAACTTTAGAATTTCCAGTTAGAATTTTGTTCTTTGAAAAGTGAATAATCACTTTTACAGACTAAGGTTAGCCCGTTCACTTTACCCTTGACAGGGAGTGGTCCATAATGGTAGGCTCATTAGCCGCACAGACACCCCAAAGGGGAGGTGGCTGGCTAAGTCTGTGTAATCCATTATGGACAGAGGCTCACTGTCAAGGGCGGGCTCTTAGTACCTACAAACTTGTTTTAAATTAGGGCTTGGATTTTTCGTGATGTTCCCAGACAATAGTCTTAAGGATTATTTGGGGTAATGCTTTTTCCTCC
>JAGXSK010000055.1 GCA_018333845.1 Clostridia bacterium
TCTTTTAACAGGTCTCCTTTACATGCTGCCCCTGCCTTATATAGCCAATACCACTGGCTGGATAGTTGCAGAGGTGGGCAGACAACCATGGGCAGTCTATGGTGTCCTAACTACTGCCGATGCAGTTTCAAATATTAGTGCTGCTGAAGTAATGATAACCCTGGTATTATTCCTTGGTGTATATGCCTTTTTAGGTGCTTTGATGGTATACTTGATGGCAAGAGAAGTTAGGAAGTTTGATGAGGATGTTGTCTTTGGGCCTGGTATAGATAGACCAGTGGTACCTGGAAGGGAGGTATCTGTATAATGGATTTAAATATTGCCTGGTTTTTGCTGATTGGAGTGTTGATTATAGGTTACGCAATTCTTGACGGTTTTGATCTGGGTGTAGGGACCTTGTTCTATGTCCTTGGAAAAACAGATGATGAAAAAAAGACTCTTATAAACTCCATAGGCCCTGTATGGGACGGCAACGAGGTCTGGCTCCTTACTGGAGGAGGAGCTTTATTTGCAGCTTTTCCCCTGGTCTATGCCACTGTGTTTAGCGGATTTTATCTAGCAATGATGCTGGTGCTTTTTGGTTTGATTTTCAGGGCTGTGGCAGTAGAGTATTATTTTAAGCTAGAAGGAGATAATTTACAAAGTCTAATGGGAAAGATGTTTTTCGTTGGAAGCCTAGTACCAGCCCTGCTTTTTGGTGTGGCAGTAGGTAATGTTGTAAAGGGCATTCCAATTGATCCAGTTACCACAGACTATACAGGCTCTTTCTTTGCATTACTCAATCCCTATGCCTTACTGTTAGGAGTAGTAGGTCTTGTGGCCTTTTTGCTTCAAGGATCTGCTTATACCATCCTAAAAACTGAGGGAGAGCTCCAGGCAAGGGCAAAAAAGCTAGCACATATTTTCTGCTGGTCCCTCCTGGTGCTGTGGATTGCAGGTGGGATTGCCGGAAAAATTGCTGCTCCCCATTTGTTTGATAATTACGGACTCTATCCTGTACTATATTTGATACCCCTACTGACCCTTGCCTCCATGGGGTTAATACCAATCTTACTTAAAATGGGTCATTACGGAAAGGTGTTTCTAGCCAGCTCAAGTGCCATGGCCACAATGATCTTGACATTATGTGCAGGTATATTCCCCAATTGGGTAATAGCCACCAATCCGGCATACAACTTAACAATATACAACGCTTCTTCTTCACCCCTTACTTTAAAAATAATGCTGATTATAGCTTTAATAGGTGTACCCATAGTATTGCTGTATACTGGTTATGTTTATTATGTGTTCAGGGGTAAGGCTGACCCTCATCGACAAGGATATTAAGGAGTACAAATATGCTGGATAAAAGCCTCACAAAGGAAGCCTTTTCAAAACCTTTAATCATAGCCCTGCTTACAGCAGTGAGTATCTTAACTGCTGCAGCCATAGTAGCCCAGGCCTATTTGTTGTCTGCTGCAGTGAACATGGTCTTTCTGCAAATGATGGTAATTGAAGGTCTCTGGAACATGCTTTTTATACTCCTAATGGTTTTTATACTACGTGGGCTGTTGGCTTTCATGCATACTAGGGCTGGGGCTGTTCTAGCAGCTGAAGCAAAGAGGAGTTTAAGAAATAGGCTTATTACCAGATTTGAAGAGCTGGGACCAGCTTATTTAGTAGAAGAAAAAACAGGTCGTCTGGTCGGTGTCCTTACAGAGGGCATTGACCAGTTAGACCCATACTTTAGTCGTTACCTGCCCCAGGTGCTGCAGGCACTAATCATCTCCCCAATTATACTAATAGTGGTCTTTTCCCACAGTATCTTATCAGGAGCTATAATGCTTGTTACCGCTCCATTAATCCCTGTGTTTATGTACTTAATAGGCAGCATGGCAGAAGCTAAATCTCAAAAACAGCTTCAAAGCCTCCTTAGGTTTTCCGGGCATTTTCTGGATGTACTTCAAGGGTTAACCACCTTAAAGCTCTTTGGCAGGAGCAGGGAGCAGAGTAAATCCATCGCCATTATGAGTGATGGTTTTAGGGATACCACCATGGATGTTCTTAAAATTGCCTTTCTTTCTGCTCTAATGCTTGAAATTCTTGCAACCATTAGTACTGCTATGATAGCTGTTGAGGTTGGGCTGCGTCTAGTCTATGGATTACTAACCTTCCAGGTGGCTTTTTTTGTTCTCCTATTAACTCCCGAACTATATCTGCCTCTGAAAAATCTAGGTGCAAGCTTTCATTCTGGAAGAACCAGTATAGGAGCATGGAAGGAGATATGTGCCACGGTGGAAAGGGATGTTGAAAAGCCCCAATGGGGCAGTAAAGCATTCCCCCAGCCCCTACCACCGGGCATTAGCCTAAGCACTGTTGATTTTTCATATAACGGCCATAAAAAGGTATTGTCTGGTATTGATTTTCATATTAATCCAGGTGAAAGGCTTGCCTTTGTAGGTCAGAGCGGTTCAGGAAAATCAACCCTGTTAAAGCTCCTGATGGGCTTGCTTGTACCAGACAAGGGCAGGGTACTCATTAATGGAATCCCCCAATTTGATATTTCCCAGGAGGAATGGTTTAGTCACATAGCTTATGTGTCTCAAGATCCTTATATTTTCTCGGGAACAATTGCTGAAAATATTGCCCTTGGAAGGCCTAATGCCCCAAGGAAAGAAATCATAAGGGCTGCAAAAAGAGCCAGGGTTGATGATTTTGTAAAGGAACTGCCCATGGGCTATGACACAATGATTGGAGATGGGCATAGGGGTCTATCGGGAGGGGAAAAGCAAAGGATAGCAATAGCACGGGTTATTTTAAAGAAGGCATCCATTGTACTATTAGACGAGCCTACCGCCGGACTTGATTTGGAAAGTGAAAGTCTGGTCCAGGAAGCCATATCTGAGCTGGCCGGAGAGTGCACCTTAGTTACAGTTGCCCATGGAAGGCAGACTATTATTGATGCTGATAGGATAGTGGTGTTAAGAAATGGTGCTGTAGAGGCAGTAGGCGCTCACAAGGAGCTGTTTAACAGCTCAGAACATTATAGACAACTGGTGTCTGGCTAATACTACAGCAAAATCTAGCAATTAGCGGAAGTCAGGGACGGTTCGAGTGTCACCGCAGCGCAACGAAGGTCCGAAGGAAAGACGAAGGAACCGTTCCCCTGGCATAGAGGTGTATGATGCATAACTTATTAACATTGTCTCGACTTTTGCTTCAGGAAAAAAAGCATATCCTTTTGGCTGCACTTTTTGGACTGCTGGCTGCAGGCAGCTTTGTAGGTCTCATGGCAGCAGCTGCACTGCTCATATCCAAGGCAGCTCTCCAACCGCCCCTTTACACATTGACCCTTACAATTATTGCAGTAAGGTTTTTTGGTTTGACCAGGGCAGGTACTAGATACCTGGAAAGGTATTTTTCCCACAAGGCGACCTTTGCAATTCTAGGAAGGCTCAGGGTGTTTTTCTATGAAAAATTGGAACCATTGGTGCCTGGGGTTTTTCTAAAGTATAGAAGCGGAGATCTGCTTTCCAGGGTAGTAGCTGATGTTGAAAATCTCCAGTACTTCTTTTTAAGAATAGTCTATCCACCATTAATAATGGTACTGGTCTTTATATTTACCGGCATCTTTCTAGGGTTTTATGCTCTTGACTTTGCCCTAATCCTTTTAGTTGGATTTATCATTGCTGCTATAATAATACCAATACTGGTTACAGTGTTGAGGACGCCTTTGGGAAATGCCTTAAGACAGGACGGAGCCAATCTGTCAAGTCTCACGGCAGAGTTTCTATATGGATTTTACGATCTAAAGATAAACAATAGGTTATCTCAAAAGACTGGAGAGATAAAAAAAGTCTCTGATGGGCTGGTTCAAAATCAGTTTAAAGCAGCTGCTTCCCTTGGCATTAATGAAAGTCTACTGCTTACAGTTTCTTATTTAACAGCCTGGTCAATGCTTGTTATGGGAATTATTCTTGTCCAGCAAGAGGTTATTTTAGGAGTGCACTTAGCCATGATTGTGTTGGCTGCCATGACTGTATTTGAAGCTGCTCTACCCATGGCAGCTATCCCAGGTTATTTAGATGAAAACAAAGCTGCAGCAGGAAGACTGTTTTCCATAACAGACCAGGACTGCAAGAAGGTTATACCAGATTACTCAAAACAAATTGAACCGGCAAGTATGTCTCTTGAAATAAAAGACTTAACCTTTGCATATCCCAACCAGGACGTTCCAGCACTTAAAAATATAGACATTAGCTTGGACCCTGGAAAGAAAATAGCTGTAGTTGGACCAAGTGGCTCGGGCAAGAGCAGTCTTTTAAATATTATCTTGAGGTTTTATGACTATGAAAAGGGAATAATAACCTTCGGAAGTGAGGATATAAAAAAATATGATCCAGAAAAATTAAGGAAATACTTTGGTGTAGTTGCCCAAAGCAACCACTTCTTTAATCTTACTTTAAGGGAAAATCTGCTGTTTGCAAAGCCCCATGCAGGGGATGAAGAATTGCTAAATGCTTTAAAAAGGGTTTCCCTTGCCCATGTTCCTCTGGAGTTTAATATAGGTGAAAAGGGCTCTGCCCTATCTGGCGGGGAAAGGCAAAGGCTGGCTATTGCCAGAATGCTTTTAAAGGACGCACCTGTAGTTTTCCTTGATGAACCTACAACAGGTTTAGATGCAGTTACAGAAGCAGAAATTTTGGCTCTTCTTCGGTCCCTGATTGAAGGCAAGTCTCTGCTTTACATTACTCACAAACTGGATGGTCTTCATAGAATGGACGAAATTATTGCTCTCCATAAGGGCACCATAACCGAAAGGGGTACGTATGGAGAATTAATGGAGAAGAAAGGATATTTTTATTCTTTATCAGACACCCATGCCGCTTCGCGGCACCACTGATGGATGAAAATCTATATTTTCAGGGCCGAAAGCTATAAAACCCTTAACTATGGAGACAGCAATTCATTAAACAAGGCTTCAATATTTGCCGATAATCCATTAAAAACCTGTGACTTGGCTTTAGCACCCCTTTCAAAAGCCTTTACCCAGTCGATTTCGTAGTCAGTAAAAACATAAACCATTATACTCTTTGGCTTTGGGTCAATAATCCAGTATTCTCGTACTCCAGAAAGTCTGTAAGTGTCAAGTTTCGTTATCATATCTTTGCTTCGGGTATTATCAGATATAATCTCAACCACCAAAGTAGGCGTACCCATATACTGTCCTTTTTCCGTAACATTACCCTCCAGATCACAGGCTACAAACATATCGGGCTGCATGACATCAGGTTCTTTAATATTGTTCTTTTTAAAATGCACATCGCAAGGAGCAAAAAATACTCTGCAATTACTGCCCTTGAAATGATCACTAAAAATCAAGTATAATCTGGCAAGAATCTCCTGATGCATAATGTTTGGAGACGATAATAAATAAATTTCGCCGTTAATTAATTCCATCCGAAGTGTGCTTTTCTCGGAAATCTCCATAAACTCTTCATAGGAAACCTTTTTCCCACCGTACTGATAATCCAACGCATTTTCTCTTACCAAAAAATATTGTTCAATGTCTGTTACATATGGAGTTAAACGTGCAATTTTACTGCCGTTTTTTGTGATTACCACGTCATTCTGTTGTTCAACAAAATCTAGAAACTTCCCCAAATTTTGCTTAAGCTCAGTAGCTGTTATCACAATACCTTCTTTGTAATTAATTGATTTCACAATTAATCACCTCCGAGTAACATTTTACCAGACAGGACTTTTTGTTGCAAGGAATTTGTACATTCAATTGTATAATATTGTACAATATTATACAATTGAATGTACGTATCAGCCTAAAACAAAAATCCTAGTAAATTTTAGAAGATTAGGATAATGTGCACAAATACATGTGACTTGTCGCTTGCACCCGGAAAAGCAAATTATAATGACTGGAGTAGAACAGGAAATAGCCTTTTATATAGCAGGTCAAGCCATACCCAATGGATAAGGCTCTACAGTGGCTTGTTGACAATCAAAGCCCTGACGGTGGTTTTAGTATTGATACCAGGGTTAAATCTTCTACTATAGACATGACAGGAATGGCATTAATAGCCTTTGCTGCCCTGGGAGAAAATCAAAATTATTCTGCTGTGAAAAAGGCTATTAAAGAGGATTAAGTAAAAATTGTTGGATGAATAGTTGATGATAAGAAGCTGACTATACCGGTACTAATGGGTACCGGTTTTTAAATAAAAAATAGCTTGACAATCAAATATTTTGATTGTCAAGCTATAAAAGTTGGATTATAATAATACTTGAAACTCAAACAATAAGAAAATCATATATTTTCATTGTCAAAGGAGGATAATGTGATGAACATCAATGAAAAATTAACGGATGAGCTCCTGCTTTTTTTTAATGGTTTTTCTTCGTGGGAAAGCTCAATAATTCGTTCTAGCGATCTAACTGTAGCTGAAGCTCATGCTATTGAGGTATTAGGACAACATGGAAGGATGAATATGAAAAGTCTTGCTCAAAAGCTGGGGGTTACAACAGGTACAACCACAGTAACTGTAGATAAGCTTGAAAAAAAGGATTATGCCTGCCGCGAGGCAACTAGAGAAGATAGAAGGGTTACTTTGATCAGCTTAACGGAAAAGGGTAAAAAGGCTTTTGAAGAGCATCATAAATTTCATCACCATTTAACTGAACAAATGTTGTCAGTTCTTTCTGAGGATGAGATTAACCAACTGCTTACAATCCTCACAAAAATAAATTCTGAAATTTTCTAGAGGATGGTGGTATTGTGATAGGGAGATATACCGATGTAAGAAAATACCGAGAGCTCCTGCAGATGAAGGAATTTTATTCACTTGTAGCAGGTGCTGTACTGATTATAACCAGTTTTTTTCTAGGAAAATACGAATATACTTTGTTTTCAGATGTATTGGCCATACTTGCAGCAGCTATACTAGGGGGTCCTATTATATTTGGAGCAGCAAAGGGCCTTCTTAATAAAGAATTGAATGTGGATGAGTTGGTTAGTCTGGCTATAATTGCATCTATTGTCATAGGAGAATATCTAGTTGCAGCGGAAGTTGCTTTAATAATGGTATTAGGTTCGTTAATAGAAGAATTTACAGCGGAAAAAGCCAGATCAGCAATTAACTCACTAATCAGTTTGAGTCCAAAGCAGGCAGTTGTTATCCGCCAGGAAGAGGAGATTTCAGTACCTGTTGAAGAAATAAAACCTGGGGATATGATCATGGTCCGTCCTGGAGATAAAATCCCTGTAGACGGCATTGTTGTAGGAGGTCAGGCTTCCCTTAACCAGTCCTCTCTTACCGGGGAATCTTTGCCTGTAGAAATAGGCACAGGGGATTATGTTTTTGCAGGAACGGTATGTTATTCTGGAATGATTGTGGTAGAAACTCAGAAAGTGGGTGCTGATACTACCTTAGGAAAACTAATTAATTTAATCCAGGATGCTGAAAATCAAAGAGCTCCAATTTTGAGAACCGCCGACCGATTTGCTAAATATTTTACTCCGGTAATTATTGCTATAAGTATACTCGTTTACATTATTACCCAGGATTTCTATCGTGCAATTACTGTCCTTATTGTTGGTTGTCCCTGTGCTTTTATACTATCTGCACCAACTGCTATTGTATCAGCTTTGGGAAATGCTTCTCGCCATGGTATACTTGTTAAAGGCGGTGCTTTTATTGAAGAGGTTTCCAGGATTGATACTATAGTCTTTGATAAGACAGGGACTCTTACAACAGGAAAACCTATGGTTACAAAAATTCTACCTCTAAAGGATAATAATGAGGAATACATAATTTCTATAGCAGCTGCAGCAGAAAAATACTCCGAACACCCCCTGGCCAGGGCAGTAATCGAAGCTGCCAATCAAAAAGGTATTTCCGCAGCCGAACCAGAAAAATTCAAAAACATACCTGGTGTAGGTATAGAAGCAGTAGTTAACGGTAACAACATCTTTGTAGGCACTGTACCAAGAGAGGGTTCCTTTTCACAGGAAAGGGAGTTAGGAGTAAAGACTATCACGGTAAGGGAAAATGGTATTGAAATTGGCAGGATATTAATCAAAGACCAATTGCGTCCTGAAGTTCCTCAATTAATTCAATTACTGCCTGATTTAGGAATCACAAAAATTCAGATGATTACCGGAGATGATTTTGGTGTAGCTGCACATATTGCTCAAAAAAGTCATATCAAGGAGTTTTATGCAGGTCTTTTTCCCAAGGACAAATTGGATCATATCAAGAATCTACAGACAACAGGGCGTAAAGTAGCTGTAATTGGTGATGGCATTAATGATGCACCTTCATTGGCAAAAGCAAATGTTGGTGTTGCCATG
The DNA here is from genome assembly GCA_018333845.1 of Clostridia bacterium. GTDB lineage: Bacteria > Bacillota > DSM-16504 > Desulfitibacterales > Desulfitibacteraceae > Desulfitibacter. The sequence continues at coordinate 8,345 of JAGXSK010000055.1, forward strand.
GGAGCTCTTGGAACAGAAGCCGCCCTGGAAGCGTCAGATATTGCTTTAATGAATGATGATCTGTTAAAAATTCCTTATTTGCTCTCTCTAGCTAAAACTACTGTTAAAACCATAAATGTAAACATTGTTTTTGCTCTAGGATTTAATGTCCTGGCCTTGATTGCTTCAAGCTTTGGATTATTGACTCCGGTTATGGGGGCAGTAGCTCACAATATAGGTTCTGTAATTGTTGTTCTCAACTCAGCTCGTTTAAGCAGGGATTTACCCTTAACTTAAGACTGACTAAAAAATTCTCCTTTACCATATGTTTTTTCTTGGTAATATTGGTATTTAGCTTAGAAAGACTGCCGAAATAGATGATACATATAAATTTAATTGAAGAAAAATTTTTATTTGACATGTACAAGCAGGTAATGGTACTTTGTATATAATAACACGTAATAAAACGTTAAAAATTAAATATAGTATTTATGATGGTGCCTGAAGAGTTAAGGCTTAATAGGGAACCGGGTGTAAATCCCGGACGGTCCGGCCACTGTAAACGGGAAGCTTACCTTCAAAATATGTCACTACTTGAGAACCACATTTAAGCAATGCTTAGTGTGACAAGTGGGAAGGCGGAAGGGAGAGCAATGAACCGTGAGTCAGGAGACCTGCCTTCATAAAAGCAAATACTAAACCTTCCGAGGAAAGGTTATAGCTTTATATTTAATAAACTGGATATTTGTGCAGTTTATTGATGGTATTTTAAAGTAACCCCCTACCTTTAAGGAAGGGGGTTTTTAGGTGCGCTGAAGATACATCCATAAAAGATGACGTGGAAATGGCTAGGGAAGGATTAAGAAGATGTATTAAAGCAATGCTCTCAGGAAAATTTGATATAGTAATCCTTGATGAAGTATGTATGGCCAACTTTTTTAAATTATTGACATTAGATGAACTAGTGGAAGTAATAAGTCAAAAACCCCCAAACCTGGAGTTGATTTTTACACGAGGTATGCTGCTCAGGAGCTTATTGACCTGGCTGATTTGGTTACAGAAATGAAAGAAGTAAAGCATTATTATACACATGGAGTAATGGCGAGGGCAGGAATTGAGAATTAAATATCTTAGATCATAAAAAATTTACTTTCATATATCTAAGATTTTACTAAATATTGAGCACAGTTCTATTACTGTTTATCAATAAAAAGGAGGGAGACAACTATTAACGTTTACTCAGAGGCAAGTAAATTTTTTAGAAATAAATATGAAACTGTAGTAAATAGCAGGCAGGTGCAATGTTTTAATTGAAGGACCCCCTGGTATGGGAAAAACTACTTTAGCTAAAACCTTTGCTGCTGTATTGAACATGCCTTTTTATCGTGTTAGACTAACATCTGATATGTTACCTTCCGATATAAAAGGTATAATGGTAAATAATCCATTAAAAATATTGAAGGAACACCTGTTTTCACTTCTATTACTTATGCGCAAGAAATAAACAGAGCAGTCCCCAAAACTCAGAATGATTAATTAAATTATTATTAGCAGTGATTCCAAGTCAGGAAACCAGCTTGTTTTATAGTATAACCATTCTAGTCCAAGCGAAATGGGATAGATGTAATTTTGCGCCTGAATTATTATAATCCTTTTTTGTACTTAACTGAAATATAAGGGTTTTTCTTATTAAGAAGAAGAAACAAGGAGTGATTAATGTGAGGAATCTAGCCGGTGAATTTAATCCAATGGAAGTTAATAATTTAAGACTGCCCAAAAAACTTGTTAAAAGAGATGGTACAATAGCTGTCTTTGACCCCAAGAAAATTACAGATGCTATATTTAGTGCTGCCAGGGCTGTTGGCGGTGAGGATTATAATATTGCTCAAAGGCTTACCCTGGAGGTTTTAAGAGTAATTAGTTATGGTTCGTATGATACTTCTTTAGATGTAGAGGAAGTACAAAATATTGTGGAAAAGGTTTTAATAGAAAAAGGCCATGCAAAAACTGCTAAAGCCTATATTCTTTACAGGGACAAACGCAGCGGTATTAGAGAAGCCAGGTCGGATCTTATGAATGCCGTTAATGAGATATTAAAAGAAACCCATAAAGAAAACGCCAACGTCAGCAATTCACCTTCAGCAAAAGTGCTGCAGATTTCTGAAGCAGCTTCAACAGACTTCTATTTAAAGCGTGTCTTAAAGCCAGAACATGGACAGGCCCACAGGGAAGGCAATATCCATATTCATGATTTATCCTGGTACGGAAAGACTTTCACATGCTTGCAAATACCCCTAGGAAGACTTCTAAATAGAGGTTTTAATACAGGAAATGGCTATATAAGAAAACCAAAGTCTATTCGCAGTGCTGCAGCTCTGGCCTGCATAATCCTGCAGAGCAACCAGAATGACCAACATGGAGGGCAATCCTTTGCCTTCTTTGACAGGGACTTGGCACCCTTTGTAGATGCTGAATTTAACAGACAAAGAAAGATGTTAAAAAAAGAATTTTTAGAACTATATCCTGGAGCAAAGGATATGGATAAGTATTTAATAGATGAAAGGATTAATAAGCTGGCCTATGAAAAAACCAAAGAAGAGACCTTTCAAGCAATGGAAGCATTTATATACAACTGCAACTCAATGCATTCCAGGGCCGGTGCCCAGGTACCTTTTAGCAGCATAGCCTTGGGAACTGATACTACCTACGGAGGACAAATGATAACCGAGCAGTTCTTGTTAGCATACGAAAAAGGCTTGGGTAAAGGAGAGCAGCCAATCTTTCCAAATGTAGGCTTTAAACTTAAATCAGGCATTAATCTTAACCCGGGAGACAGGAATTACTATTTATTCAGACTGGCCATGCATGTTGCAGGAAAAAGGCTGTTTCCTGCATTTATAAATCTAGATGCCAGTTTCAATGCCAAATACCAGGACGAAGTAGCTTATATGGGATGTCGTACTAGGGTTATTGCCAATGTAAATGGGCCGGAAGTGACAGATGGCAGGGGAAACCTTTCATTTACCACTATAAATCTGCCTAGAATTGGTATTGAGGCAGCTGGAGATTGGAAGAATTTTTATAGAAAGCTTGACGAAACAGTAGACCTGGTTATTGACCAACTTCTTCATAGATATGACATACAAAAAAACCTAAAAGTTACTGATTTCCCATTTTTATTTGGTGAAGAGCTTTATTTGGGAAGCGATGTCCTTAAACCTGGTGACAAAATAGAAAAATGCATAAGGAATGGAACGCTTAGCATGGGCTTTATTGGTCTTGCCGAGATGCTAGTAGCCATGACAGGTAAACACCATGGTGAATGTGAAGCAGCTCAAAGCAAGGGCTTGGAAATAATAGGGCATTTGCGTAGGAGAATGAACGAAGCCACAGTTAAACATGGTTTAAACTTTACTCTCCTTGCCACTCCTGCAGAAGGCTTGAGCGGTAATTTTCTAAAGATGGATATTCAAAAATTTGGAGTAATTAAAGGAATTACAGATAAGGAATGGTATACCAATTCCTTCCATGTACCAGTAGAGTATAATATGTTTCTCTTTGATAAAATCAAGGTTGAGGCTCCATACCATAAATTTTGCAACGCTGGACATATTTCTTATGTGGAAATGGCAAGCAGTATGGAACATAATTTGATAGCTTATGAGCAGATTGTAAGAGAAATGCATACCCAGGATATGGGATATTTCGCAATTAATTTTCCAGTGGACTGCTGCAGTAGATGTGGTCATTCAGGTGTTATATATGAAGACAATTGCCCAGTTTGCCAAAGCAAATCAATAAAGAGAATAAGAAGGATTACTGGATATCTCTCTACTCTTAATAAATTTAATAATGCAAAAAAACAAGAAGAGAAAAACAGGGTGATCCACTTTGAAGGAAACTAAAATGTATTTGCAGGTTGCTGATTACATTAGAACCAGCGTTGTGGATGGACCTGGAATCAGGCAGGTATTATTTTTATCAGGGTGCAATTTTGCTTGCCAGGGATGTCATAATCCTAAGCTTCAAGACTTTTATTATGGAAAATCAATGTCAATAACAGATGTAGAAAAATTGTTTGCTTTTGATAAAAGAATAAATAGGGTAACTTTTACGGGAGGAGAACCCATGGAACAGGCTTTTGCTCTAGAAAAACTTGCCACTAGGTTAATAAGCAAGGGCGTGGAGGATATATTAATTTACTCAGGTTATACAATTGAAGAAATCTTATCTAAAGGTGATGAGAATAGAATCAAATTGCTAAAAAAGTGCAGTATCCTTATAGATGGTAGATTTGAGATTGGCAAAAAAAACCTTAGGCTTCCTTTTAGAGGTTCAGCTAATCAAAGGATCATTGATTTGCAGAAAATAAGGTCCTTATTAGTTAATAATCCGGTCAGGCCGTAAAAAAATTCTCCTTTACCATATGTTTTTTTCTTGGTAAGATATAGTAAAAACATAAGCTTTTAGTACTACAGCGAAATTTAGTAATTAACGGAGCCATGGGGACAGTTCGAGGGTCACCGTAGTGCAACGAAGGTCCAAAGGGAAGACGATGGAACCGTTCCCATAGCGTAGTCCCCATGGCGTATAAAAACAAGGGGGTTTAATATCAAAAGGAGGGCGATTGGAAATGGAGAATATAGAAAGAATTTTAAAAGATATTTTACAAGGCCAGCAGGAGATGCGTGGAGATATCAAGCAAATGCAAGGTGATATCAAGCAAATGCAAGGTGATATCAAGCAAATGCAAGGTGATATCAAGCAAATGCAAGGTGATATCAAGCAAATGCAAGGTGATATCCGTCAGTTACAAGGAGATATGCACCAGGTACGGGGAGAAATTAAAGAGTTAAGAGATAATCAGCAGCAGTTGCAAGGAGATATTCAACATATACAGGAAGATATTAAAGAAGTTAAGTGTGATGTAAAGGATATTAAATTAAAGCTTGATGATTTGGAAATTAAAAATGCTGAAAGACATATTGAGATTTATGGTGAAATCAAAGCACTTCGCAAAGATTTATTAGCAATTGAATCAGTAACGGCTAAAAACTGGAATGATATTGTCCATCTTAAAGGCGTTAAACTTATATAAAAAGGAAAACACGGAGCGTTTTCCTTTTTATCATATCTCCTACATTTGACGAGGCCAAAGTTAGTTCAAAACATTTGGAATTAAAAAGGATTTCCCAAAATGTAGTACATCCAAGTGCCTTAACAAACCCTAATCAGGTGTGCTCCTTATCCTTGACAAGGGAAAATCTTTCATGTTACTATATTGATAATGAAATTCATTATCAATCAATCGCTTAAAAATATAGGGTTATTTTATAAACGAACATAACATAGGTGGTAAGTCTGAAAGAATTCTTTCATTACGTTTTGTGCCTTGAGCGAAGAGAAAGGAATGGTTATATAAATGAAGATTAGCAGTTTTGAATTAAACCAACTATTAACACAGCTTAACAAGCAAGCCTTTCATTTAAATATTCATTTTACTGGGATTATTTCATTTACCAAAAAGGAAAAGTGGCTGATTAAAGGTAAAAGCAAATACCCCTTTTCAGTTTACAATTTACTTAATAATGTAGAGTTAGATAAATGGCTCGAATATGCCAAAGTGGAAAAAATTTTTTACAGTGAAATTGATAATAAGTATTGTTTTGAAGTAGAGTTTAAGTTTAAGGCTTTATGTTCTCTCAAATTAATAGAACCTTGTGTTTTAAGTCTTGTTTTGGGAAATAAGAGAAAAAATGTGCGTATTTATTTCTAAAAATAAAGTTGACCTTGCAACAATTAGAGATCTTTGCAATTAATAATTTAGTTGACACATAACCTAATCCAATGGTAATCTATAATTGATTTCACTGCAAAAAATAATATTTAGTTAATGTTTATAAAAACATGAATGTTTATAATGTATAAACCTATGTCTAGAGTATATTATATGACATTCCTATAAAATTCAGGGTTTTTGCACTAGAATCATAATTAAATTATAATTAAATACTTGTATGAAGCAAGTGATACTTCATGGAGAAGTAGAGAGGGAAGCCGGTGGAAATCCGGCGCGGACCCGCCACTGTGAAAGGTAGTCAAGCTGCATTGCATTGTCACTAGGTTATAGTCCTGGGAAGACGCAGTATTGGCAATGACCTGAAGTCAGGAGACCTGCTTGTTTTATAAACTAATATCTTGCCCACGTGGATTTGGGAAGGGTTGATTTTTTATTGTCTTTTTGTGTATGATTATCCCTTTTGCCATGTGTGCGCAAAGGGATTTTTGTTTTATGAATAAATCTGGGAGGAGAAGATGATATACAGTGTGTGCCTATATTCTTCAAAGGCTGCTGTACCTGATACCTGTATTTTTTGGTGTCTCTCTTTTAACATACAGTCTAAGTAAACTGGCCCCGGGTGACCCGGCAGAAATTAAACTAAGGCAGACTGGCATTGAACCCACCCAGCAGATGCTTGAAGCTACCAGGCAGCAGATGGGATTAAATGATCCAGAATATGTCCAATTCTTAAATTGGTTAAGTGGAGTAATTAAGGGAGATCTGGGAGTGTCTATTGATTCTGGTACTCCAGTTACACAGGAAATATTATATAGGCTGCCGGCCACCTTTGAATTAACCTTTGCTGCTTTAATAGTAATGATTGCCATAGCAATGCCTTTAGGAGTCTTGGCGGCGGTTTACAAGGGTACATGGGTTGATAATATAAGCAGACTATTTGCTTTTTTGGGTGCATCAATGCCGGCTTTTTGGCTGGGGTTAATACTAATGTATTATTTTTCAGTAAAATATACACTCTTCCCGGTAATGGGAAGGCATGGGATAGCAAGCCTGGTATTGCCTGCAGTTACCCTGGGCATGGGAATGGCTGCAACCTATACTAGGCTGTTAAGGGCTAGTATTTTAGAGGTTTTGGGACAGGATTATATTATGGCGGCAAGGGCACGGGGACTAAAGGAAAGGATGGTTATTGTAAACCATGCCTTAAAAAATGCACTCATATCAATTGTAACCCTTTTTGCCATGTCCCTGGGCTATCTGCTCGGGGGCACGGTGATTGTTGAAACTGTCTTTTCCTGGCCGGGAATTGGGAAATATGCAGTTGATGCTATTTTCAACCGAGATTACCCAGTAATTCAGGGGTATGTCCTGTGGATGGCAGTCATATTTGTACTGGCAAACCTTCTCGTAGACATATCCTATAGATTTTTAGATCCGCGTATCCGTCTGGAAAGGGGGTCTTGACATAGGCATAATCAGAAGTCTGGCTAAAGATAAGATGGCCCTGATAGGACTCATAATAATTTTAAGTATAGTTCTCTTGGGAATATTTGCACCCTATGTAACCCCTTATGCTCCAGATAAACAAAATTTAGAGCAAACACTCAAACCGCCAGATAAGGATTTTCTAATGGGCACAGACCATCTGGGAAGATGCATTTTTACTCGTATAGTACATGGCATAAGATTATCACTTGGTGTCTCTTTTGTTGTTATAAGTATTATTTTTACCTTGGGGGTGCTGATTGGTACAACTGCAGGCTATATGGGTGGAAAAATCGATAACCTTTTCATGCGCTTTGTAGATATTATACTGGCCTTCCCAGGACTTGTTTTAGCCATTGGCATAGCTGGCATACTTGGACCAAGCTTAATCAATGTAATGATAGCCTTGGCTGCTGTCAGCTGGGTTGGTTACGCCAGGATAGCCCGGGGACTAGTTCTATCACTGCGGGAAAAGGAGTATGTGCTGGCAGCAAGGGTCAGTGGAAGCACTCATTTAAAGATTATTTTTAGACACATATTGCCTAATATGATTTCTCCCCTAATAGTGTTGGCAACATTAGACATGGGGGCTATCATATTACAAATATCTGGACTGTCATTCCTGGGATTAGGTGCTCAGCCTCCAGAACCAGAATGGGGTGCCATGTTAAATGACGGCAGGGTCTTTTTTCAAAGGGCACCTTGGTTAATGTTTTATCCTGGGTTTGCTATCTTGATAGTTGTTATGGCCTTTAATCTGGTGGGTGACGGCCTGCGAGATGCCTTAGATCCAAGGTTTAAAAAATTAATCTCACATAAGAGGGTGATGTAGTGTTAGAAGCAAGGATAGAAAAGTACTGGACAGGTAGAGCAAATGGATATAGTGAAGCAATACAGGGAGACATGAATTCCTTTAAAAAAAATGCCTGGCAGACAATTATTAGGGAGTATGTAGAAGCAGACGGACCAATAAAGGCTTTAGATGTGGGAACAGGACCTGGTTTTTTTGCAGTAATTATGGCTGAACTTGGATATGAGGTTACGGCAATAGATACCAGCAGTGAAATGCTTAAAGAGGCTCAAAAAAATGCTCAATTTGCTGGTTTTGAAATAACCACAATCAAGGGAGATGCACATAGGATTGAGTTTCCGGATGGCACCTTTGACTTAATCATTTCTCGAAATCTAGTTTGGACCCTGCCAAATCCAATAGAAGCCTATGCTGAATGGTATAGAATCCTTAAACCAAGGGGAAAAGTTCTTGTTTTTGATGCCAACTGGTATTTACGTCTCTCAGATCCACGGATGCAGGAAAAGTATGAGGTCTGCAGACAAGAGGCAGTAAAAAAAGGCTATTCCGATGGTGTAACCTCAAATCAGCACAAAGAATGTGAGGAACTGGCTAGAAAACTACCCTTGACCCATGAGAAAAGGCCCGAGTGGGATAAGAAAGCCTTGATCCAGTGTGGTTTTGACAGTATTTATATCAATGAAAACATTAATGATCTAGTTTATGATGATAAACAAAAAACCTTGTATTTTGCAATACCACTATTTGCAATTTGTGCAAACAAATAACACTTGATCATAGGAGACGGTTGTGGAAATAGTAACAAATATCCTAAAGGAACAATTAAAGAAGAAAGCCAATCATTTGGGAGCAGATTTGTTTGGAGTTGCTGATTTGGAAAAAGCTCAGCTTTATATAAAAGACAATTATGGACTTGAATTCTCAAAATACCCATCTGCAGTTTCTCTTGGGGTTTTCTTTCCAAAAGAAATAGTACGCCTTTTAGAAGGAGGGCCTCAGCAGATCTATTCCTATTACTATGGTGTCATAAACCACAAACTAGATGAAATTTCCCTGCTGCTGGCAAATTACCTTGAAAAGATGGGATATAAGGCGTTCCCCATTCCAGCTTCTCAACAGCTCATAACTAATAAATACAAGGGCATATTTTCACATAAGCTGGCTGCTTCACTGGCTGGTTTAGGTTGGGTTGGCAAATCATGTTGCTTAATTAATGGGCAGGTAGGGCCTAGATTGAGGTTAGCTACTGTGTTGACTAACGCACCTCTTGAACCAGACAGCCCAACAAAAAACAAATGCGGCAGCTGCACAGCCTGTGTAAGCGCTTGTATTCCTGGTGCAATTAAGGGTACAGCATTTAACCCAGATGACCCACTTTCAAAAAGGTTTGACCCAAAGGCATGTGATGATTATTTTGATTATGTTCAAAGCAGTCATGGTATCGGTAACTGTGGGAAATGCATAGCTGCTTGTCCATGGGGCAGGGAATAGATTTTTACAAACAAGGAGGAAAAGTTAAATGTACAAAGACATTAAGAAAATTGTCGCATTAGTGTTATGTGTATTTTTTGTCATTGGGCTACTGACAGGCTGTGGTTCTAAAAGTGAAGAACCAAAGACACAGCCAGAACCAGAGGTTCCTGTTAAACAGGAATTGGTTCTTGGGGAACAGTTTTTTCCAAGTACAATGGATCCTGCAGAAGGATGGAATGGCTGGTATACCATTAAATATGGTTTGGGAGAAACTTTAGTTAAGCTTAACGATAAAATGGAGCTTGAGCCATGGATAGCAGAGTCTTGGGAAAAATTGGATGAACTTACATGGGAAATCAAAATTAAGGATGGTGTTACTTTTAGTACTGGGGAAAGGGTAACTGGAGAAGCTGTCAAGGCTTCCATTGACCGTGCCATTGAGATTAATGCGATGGCTTCTGGATTGCTGGATATTGATTATGTTGAAGCTAAGGATAATGGCATAATTATTAAGACAAACAATCCTAACCCAGCTTTAATTGCAAATCTAGCATTTCCTGCTGTTACAATTCTAAATGTAAATGCTGGCAACTTTGCAGATATGCCCATTTTAACAGGCCCCTTTAAACTGGTCAAATTTGAAAAAGATATGGAGGTTGTGGTGGAAAAGAATGAAAACTACTGGGGCAAAGAGGCTTATTTAGAGAAAGTGACTTTTAAACATATTCCAGATGCAAACACAAGGGTTATGGCACTCCAGGCAGGAGAGGTGAACGCCGCCCTGGGTCTTCCTGCTGCCAGTTTAGATATTTTTATGAACAGCAGTGATTATGAGGTTTTAAGCAGGTCAACAGCACGTACACATATGATTTATTTTAACTTCAAAAATCCCTTATTCAACGACCCTGCAGTAAGAAAAGCTATCAGCATGGCTATTGATAGGGAAAGCATAGTGGACAGCTTGATGATGGGCATGGGAGTTCCTGGAGTTGGACCATTCCCATTAGTGATGCCCTTTGGCGGGGAGCAATTAGAAGGATATGGCTATGAGCCTGAAAAAGCTAAAGCCATGCTGGAAGAGGCTGGATGGACCTTAGGTCAGGATGGAGTATTCAAAAAAGGCAATAAAACCCTTGAATTTACTCTGGCAACCTATATGGCTAGACCTGAGCTCCCATTAATAGCTGAAGTAGTGCAGGCACAGCTTAAAGACATTGGAGTGAAAGTCAATATTGAGGTTATAGAAAATATTTCCAGCTACCTTGGAGAAGGAACCTTTGATACATCAATTTACAGTATGAATACTGCAACAACAGGGGATCCCCAATATTTCTTGGAAATAGTATTCAAGTCTGAAGCAAGCTCAAACTTTGGTGGATACAGTAATCCAGTATTGGATGCCAAAATAGATGAGCTTAAAACTACCTATGATATGCTAGATAGATATAGAATTGCTAAAGAGGCTCAGCAGCTTATTCTAGACGATGCAGGATTTATTTTCCTTGTATATCCCAAGAATGTTTTAGTTGTTGATTCAAGTGTCAAAAACATATCAACCCATCCGTCTGATTTTTACCTGCTAAATGAGTCTGTTCGGATTGAATAGTGTGAAAACCTGGCTTTTGTTAGATTAAAAAAATTTTACCATGGGGTTTTAAAAGCCCCATGGTAAAAACCAACGGGAGAGATAATATTTATGACTGCCTTTAATGAAAGCTGCAAGCCTATATTAAGAGTTAATAATCTATCCATACAATATGACAATATTAATGGCCCCATTAAAGTTATTAGAGATCTTAGCTTTTCCTTGAAAAAGAAAGAGGTGCTGGGCATTGTTGGAGAGAGTGGTTCTGGCAAGACTACTTTGGTTGTATCACTTTTGGGCATGCTGCCTCCAGGGGGTCAGGTAGTTGACGGTGACATTATTTTTAAAGATAGAAGTATTGCTAACCTATCCAAAGCAGAAAAAAGAAGTTATAGAGGCAAAAGCATTGCCATGATTTTTCAAGAACCAGGATCTACATTAAACCCTGTCAGAAGAATAGGAGCACAGTTTATAGAGACCCTGTGTTGTCATTTTCCCATTACAAAAACTGAAGCCAGAGAGAGAGCTATAGATATGCTTTCCAAAATGAGCCTACCAAACCCCGACATGGTTATTAATTACTTTCCCTTTCAATTAAGTGGTGGAATGAAGCAGAGGGTTGCCATAGCAATGGCCATGGCCCTGGAACCGGATATTTTAATTGCTGATGAACCAACTAGTGCTTTGGATGTAACGGTGCAGGCGCAAATTATAGAGGAAATGCAAAAGTTATCAGACAAATTTTCAACCAGCATAATTCTTATAACTCACAATATGGGAGTAGTTGCTCATATGGCTGACAGGATAGGAGTCATGTACACAGGTCAAATGGTGGAGCTAGGAGCCAAGCATGAAATTATAAATAAGCCCAAGCATCCCTATACCAGGTCCTTATTGACTTCTGTCCCTATAATAAATAATTCCAAGAATAAAAAGTTATTTTCAATTAAAGGGCAGCCTCCTGATTTTCTACACTTACCAATTGGATGTACTTTTGCTCCAAGATGCAACCTTGCAGACAGGACCTGTAACTCCAAACCTCCTTTTCCCGTAGAACTTACTGCAGACTATACAGTGTTTTGTCATAAGGTGGAAACTTCAAGGAAAGTATACAGGGAGGCTGCAGCAATTTAATGATGAAAACAGTGCCCTTATTGAAGCTGGAAAATCTGATAAAACACTACTCAAATAGCACATCTTCTTTTTTTGGTAAAGAAAAAAGCCTGGTAAGGGCTGTAGATGGTGTAAATCTATATATTAATCATGGGGAAACATTGGGTCTGGTAGGAGAAAGCGGGTGTGGCAAGAGTACCCTTGCAAAGGTCCTTTTGCACCTTGAGAGGCCTACAAGCGGAAGGGTGGTCTTTAAAGGTGACGACATTACAAATTTACGAGGTGAAAGGCTTCGAAAATTTAGAAGCAGCATTCAAATGGTATTTCAAGACGCCTATTCGTCATTAAATCCAAGGATGAAGATAGGTGAAGTGATCAAGGAACCATTAAACAATTTTAAATCAGCAGCAAAAAATAGGGATGAAAGGGTAATAGAACTGTTGGAGCTGGTAGGTTTGAATAGAAGCTATCTGGGCAGGTATCCCCATGAGCTAAGTGGGGGACAGCGCCAGAGAATTGCCATTGCTAGGGCCCTGGCCTTAAATCCATCACTAGTCATCTGTGATGAGGCCACTGCCAATCTAGATGTGTCAATCCAGTCCCAGATTATCAATTTGTTGGTAGACTTAAGAAAAAAGCTGGGATTATCTTACCTTTTTATATCCCATGATCTTGCTCTAGTTCAACATGTAAGCAATAGAATTGCAGTAATGTATCTAGGGAAGATTGTTGAAGTAATTGCCAGCAACATGTTAAATAAGGATACACTGCATCCCTATACAAAATCCCTAATTGCCTCAGTTTTTTCTATAAAAAACATAGACCATAAAAAGGCCGTGGATCTGTTAAAGGGTGAACTGCCCAGTCCAATAGACATACCCATGGGATGCAGATTTCACCCAAGGTGCCCTAATGCTGTGGAAATTTGTAAAGAGGCTGAACCTCCATTAGTTCACGTAAGTAAAGGGCACATATGTGCATGCCATCTTTTAGTGGGATAGGTCACTATTTCTCTTACAACTTGAGAAATAGTGACCTATCCCTTTTCAGTAATAGAACTAATTCTCCTTTTCATTGATTGTATTACCTTCTTAATAAGTAAAACAATGCTAAGTAATAACACTACAGCGAAATTTAGCAATTAGCGGAGCCAGGGGGACGGTGCTTTGAGATTAATGACTATAATATTAAACTTTTCAACCCCTTAAGCCAAAAAAATAATTGACAATGAAAACCATTATCATTTATAATAGTTTTAGTCATTAGTACTTATCAGGTAGTTGTTACGAGAACATAAAGAAACAAGAACATAGTTAATTTTTGTTAAGAATAACCAGGGATGAAAATACTAATAGAATAGGAACAAATATATTTTACAATTTTTACAATTCTACAAGGGGGATTTAGCATGGATAAGGATATCAAGCAGCAGTATGTAGCAACAGCAAATAAACTAGAAGGAAAGGATTATATTTCGGCTATGATAGCCTATAATGCTGCCCCCACTGTAAAAGGTTTAAAACCTGCCTCTTTAATAAATTTTACCATTGGCAGGAAAAACCGTATAGAACTATGGAAATTCTATAAAGATGAGATAGCTAAAGGGCTTGGCCTTGAATATATTGAACTCAAGGAAAAAGTTGAAAGTTTAATAGTTTTGTTTTATAAAAAAGAACTTCTTGAATGGCACCTGTCAAAGCCCAGCAGTAAGGCTTTTTTAGATGGTTTTGGATATGAAGATCATGGAACCTTAGAAGAAAAGCTTCAACTTTTGAGAGAGAAGTTCTCCAGTTCATGTCCCAATGAAGTGGGCATATTTCTCGGTTATCCCCTTGAGGATATTCAGGGCTTTATAAAAAATGAAGGCAAAAACAGCCTTATGTGCAGATACTGGAAGGTGTATGCTAATCCAGATCGTGCGCAAGAGCTATTTAAAACCTACGATAAAGCTAAAGCCATTATTGCCAGGTCTATTATTTCAAATACAACTTTATCCTCACCAGATATAAATTACCGTCCTAATTAAGTGGGCGGTTTTTGTATTTTAGCAGGTGTTTTTTTCTTAATGACATGGAAGGGTTAAATAAAGGTATATTAGGACAAGGTTAGGCTGCATATATTTGTAAAAAAGACTAAGGAGCGATACAATTGACTGCAGCCACCCTTTTAATGCTGTTTATTCTAGTGCTAGGAATCATTGGCAAGTCAAATGTTGTTGCAGCAGCTGCGGCTATTATGCTGCTGATACATTTTACAAATTTGCAGAGACTCTTTCCTATTATTGAAAGGCGCGGATTAGAAATGGGCTTGTTATTTTTGATGCTGTCAGTCCTAGTTCCCTTTGCTGCTGGCAGGGTTCCTGTAAAAGAAATATTGAAATGCTTTATTTCAGTTCCTGGCATAATAGCAATTCTTAGTGGAGCCCTGGCAACTTACATGAATGGTAAAGGTCTAGACATGCTCCAGCATGCTCCTCAACTTATGATAGGACTTGTCATTGGAGGTATTATTGGCATTGTATTTTTTGGGGGGATTCCTGTGGGACCCCTTATGGCTGGAGGCATAGCAGCCATATTAATGCATTTCTATCAAATCTTTCGCTGAAATGGTATAATTAAGAGAGTTCCTGTTCATATTAGAGGATATTTGCAAGTTATTAAGAAAGATATTTCCCAGATCTTAATCTTAATGATGAAAAGGTTAGGCTTTTGTTAAAAATGTTAAAATAAATATAACTTACCCTGCTTAAGGGGGGACGATCGTGAATTTATTTGATGTTGTAGTAGGCTTTATTGTGATTTGGGGTTCCTATAAGGGATTTAAAAATGGTCTAATCAAAAGTTTAGGCGGAATACTTGGGTGGATAGCCAGCATAGTAGTGGCTGTATCCTTTAATCGATCCTTGGCTGATTATTTGGACAAGCAGTTTGATATAGTGGCTACTTTTGGAGAGGTTATAATAAAGGTTATCCCATTACCTAACTTTTCCTTTGAAGTGGATAGTATTAGTAAGGCCATTGTAAATGCTGGTGTGCAGGAAATGGCTTTGCCAGATTTTTTAAAGAAAAGCCTCATTGAAAACATTGACCAGCTGTTAGCTGGTGGAAATTATTTTAATGTAAGCCTGTCTGAACTTATAGCATATGGCTTAGCCGGAATGCTTCTTAAAGGTGTAAGTTTTCTAATTTTATTTGCAGCTACAGGTATGATAATAAAAATGGGAGTTGACTTGTTATCCAGGGCATTTGCAGTTACTCCCCTGGGACCTATTAACAAACTTTCAGGTGCTGCCCTGGGCTTTGTAATGAATGTAGTCATAGTCACAGTTATTATTGGGTTACTTTCACCTGTGGTTATTCTTTCAGCTGCACAAAATGGTACTATTGCAGCGGTTATTCATTCTTCATACACATTTCCTTATCTGTTGGAATTGTTTTTATCAATCGGGAACTATATATTTGGGCTGATGAAATTTCCCTATCTATAAAGGGTTGGGCACCATTAACTTATTCTATGGACTCTAGTGCTTTTTCTATAAGCTCTATTCTTTTTTTTATCAAGGCAATTTCTTTTGCATATTCCTTATTAACATATCCTGGAACATGTTGACTGTTGGTCTTACCCAGAACATAATATCTTTCTTCTTCAACTTCTTGCAGCAGTTCCTTTTGTTCTTTTAATTTTTGATCTAGCTCTTTCTTGGATAGTTTTGAATAATCCATAATAACCTCCATGAAATTAATCTACTTACCATTAGCTTCTTTTAGTTTATCAAAACTATATTTATTTATGAAGTCTAAATATCGAGTTAAATTGTATATGTTTTTTCAATAGGCCTAGAAATGGTATCCCCTGGTAAAACTATTAGAAAACGTGTAATATAGAAGAAGTAAGATTT
>JAGXSK010000056.1 GCA_018333845.1 Clostridia bacterium
CTTGACATTATTCATGTACTCTGATAACATTATAAAATGCGCAATGATCTGTTAGTATCTGGGAAGATTGGTTAGAAAGTATCTTTACATATATTTTTTGTTAACTCGTATATAGTATTACAGCGAAAGGTTACTCGTTTCGTTACATTCCTGCGCCATGGGGACGACGCCATGGGGACGGTTCCATCGTCTTCCCTTCGGGCCTTCGTTGTACTACGGTGACGCTCGAACCGTCCCCCTGGCTCTGTTAATTGCTAAATTTCGCTGTAGTAATAGTATATAGGAGGTATATGTAGGTTAAAATACATAGATAAGGCATAAATGTATTAAATAAGCGAGGTCCAATATGAACCTTGCTTTTATTGCTTGTCATTTTTGTATAGTTCAAGGGCTGCAGGTGGCCATGCTATTGCGCCTGGAATGACTTGAATTGGAATAGTGTCTGATGATTTTGCTTTTTAAATTGTTGTTGAAAAAACCATGGGGGTGAAGATTTAATGGCTTATCCCGTCAAGGTAGGGAAAAGGGAAAGATGGACTTACTCTAAAATCGATGAAGTCATGGAAATGCCAGATCTAATCGAAATACAAAAGAATTCTTACAGCTGGTTTATTCAAGAAGGCTTAAGGGAGATGTTTCAGGATATATCTCCTATCCAGGATTTTACTGGCAACCTGATTTTAGAATTTATCGATTATTCTTTAGGGGAACCAAAGTATGATGTAGATTCATGCAAGGAAAGAGACATGACCTTTGCGGCTCCATTAAGAGTCAAGGTCAGGTTAATTAACAAAGAAACAGGTGAAGTAAAAGAACAAGAAGTCTTTATGGGGGATTTCCCATTAATGACTGAACAAGGAACTTTCATTATAAATGGTGCAGAAAGGGTTATTGTTAGCCAGTTAGTAAGATCCCCTGGTGTGTACTTTAGTGAGCAGATTGACCCGAGCGGGATTAAAATATGTGGTGGTACCATTATACCAAATAGGGGTGCCTGGTTAGAATTTGAATCAGATTTAAATGAGAATATATATGTTCGTATTGACAGAACAAGAAAAGTACCAGTGACAGTACTTTTTAGAGCTTTAGGCTACAATACCAACAGTAAGATTCTAGCTGAATATGAAAATGATCCACGTATTCAATTAACCCTTGAAAAGGATCATACGGAATCAGAAGAAGAAGCCCTGGTTGAGATTTATAAACGACTAAGACCAGGTGAACCACCCACAGTAGATAGCGCAAGGACATTATTAGAAACTTTATTCTTTGATCCCAAAAGATATGACCTTGGAAATGTAGGCAGATACAAAATCAACAAAAAGCTTAAACATGGAGTATTATTTGCAGAGAGTGAAACAGGGGAAAAGGAATATATCAGACACCTAACAGTTAAGGATATTACCGCATCTGTCAAGCATCTATTAAAAGTATTAAGTGGAGAAATACCACCTGATGATATAGACCATTTAGGAAATAGAAGGCTTCGATCTGTAGGTGAATTACTACAGAATCAATTTAGAATTGGTTTATCAAGAATGGAGCGAGTAATCAGGGAACGTATGACCATTCAGGATGTGGAGGTAATAACTCCCCAGGCATTGATAAACATACGGCCTGCAGTAGCAGCTATCAAGGAATTTTTTGGCAGCAGTCAGCTGTCCCAGTTTATGGACCAGACAAATCCACTGGCAGAATTGACCCATAAGAGAAGGCTAAGTGCCCTTGGACCTGGTGGTTTAAGTAGAGAAAGGGCAGGCTTTGAGGTTCGAGACGTACACCACTCTCACTATGGAAGGGTATGTCCCATTGAAACTCCAGAAGGCCCAAACATTGGTTTAATTGGCTCCTTAAGTACATATGCAAGAATTAACGAGTTTGGGTTCATGGAGGCACCTTATCGAAAAGTAGATAAGGAAACTGGAACAGTAACTGATGAAATTCATTACTTAAGTGCTGATGAAGAGGACCAGTATGTTATAGGCCAGGCTAATACTCCTGTTGACCCTGAAACAGGTAAAATTTTAACTAATAAAGTTAACGCTAGATGGGGACATGAGATTGTTATAATTGATACAGAAAAAGTTGATTATATGGATGTTACACCCAAACAGGTGTGGAGTATAGCTACAGCTTTAATTCCCTTCCTTGAGCATGACGATGCCAACAGGGCTTTAATGGGTGCTAACATGCAGCGACAGGCTGTCCCATTATTAAAAACTACTGCTCCCATGGTCGGAACAGGAATGGAATGGAAAAGTGCAAGAGATTCTGGTGTAGTGTGTCTAGCCAAAAACCCTGGTGTAGTTCAAAGGGTTGCTGGAAACAATATAACTATTTTAAATGATAATGGGACGGTGGATAAGTATAAGCTTAAAAAGTTTGATAGATCCAACCAGGGTACATGTATTAACCAAAAACCCATAGTAAGACCTGGACAAAGGATAGAAAAGGGTGAAGTTATTGCTGATGGACCATCCACTGATATGGGAGAATTAGCCCTTGGCAAGAACATATTAGTAGCCTTTATGACCTGGGAAGGATATAACTATGAGGATGCTATCTTAATAAGTGAAAAACTCGTAAAAGAAGATGTTTTTACTTCTATTCATATAGAAGAATATGAATGTGATGCTAGAGATACAAAGCTAGGTCCAGAGGAAATTACAAGAGACATTCCAAATATAGGGGATGATGTATTAAAAGACCTGGATGAAAGGGGTATTATCCGAGTAGGGGCCGAGGTTAGGCCTGGAGATATCCTGGTTGGCAAGGTTACACCAAAGGGTGAAACTGAGCTTACTGCTGAGGAAAGACTATTAAGAGCAATATTTGGAGAAAAGGCCAGAGAGGTAAGGGATACATCTTTAAGAGTGCCCCATGGCGAGGCTGGCAAAATAGTGGATGTAAAGGTTTTCTCCAGAGAAAATGGTGATGAATTAGCCCCAGGTGTTAATCAGCTTGTAAGGGTGTATGTTGCCCAGAAACGAAAAATATCAGAAGGGGATAAGATGGCAGGGCGCCATGGTAATAAAGGTGTTATATCTAAAATCCTGCCTGAAGAGGATATGCCCTTCTTACCAGACGGAACACCTATACAGATTGTATTAAATCCCCTGGGGGTACCATCCAGAATGAATATTGGTCAGGTTTTGGAAACCCATATTGGTTGGGCTGCATCAGCACTAGGGCTGTACATAGCCACTCCAGTATTTGACGGAGCCTCTGAAAAGGACATTGAGGAGCTTTTAGAAAAAGCTGGTCTTCCCAAAAATGGCCAAACAATTCTATATGATGGCAGAACAGGGCAGCCCTTTGATCGAGAAGTAACTGTAGGCTACATGTACATGCTAAAGCTTGCTCACCTTGTTGATGATAAAATTCATGCTCGCTCAACAGGTCCCTATTCACTAGTAACCCAACAGCCCCTTGGCGGCAAGGCCCAATTTGGTGGCCAAAGGTTTGGTGAAATGGAAGTTTGGGCATTAGAGGCCTATGGCGCTGGTTATACCCTCCAAGAAATTCTAACTGTTAAATCAGATGATGTGGTTGGAAGGGTTAAAACATATGAGGCCATTGTGAAGGGAGAAAATGTGCCTGAACCAGGGGTTCCAGAATCCTTCAAGGTATTAATAAAGGAGCTTCAAAGTTTGGGTCTGGACGTGAAAGTATTATCGGAAGCGGACCAGGAAATTGAAATAAAAGAAGATGATGATGATATTAGCGAAACTGCCAAGGAGCTTGGTATTGACATACAAGTAGAGGATCCAGATAAAGAAGGTACTGCAATAGAATTAGATGAGGATATGGAAGACGAAGACTTTGACCTGACAGATATTGATGAATTTGATATTGATGATGTGGATGATGACGATGATATGGATTATTAAACCTCCAGTTATCCAATAAAAAGAAGGGAGAGAGGCCCTTGATAGATGTTAACAATTTCGAGAGAATGAGAATTGGATTAGCATCCCCTGAACAGATTCGAGCATGGTCAAGTGGAGAGGTGAAAAAACCAGAAACAATTAATTACCGTACTCTTAAACCAGAAAGAGAAGGATTGTTTTGTGAGAAGATATTCGGACCTACTAGAGATTGGGAGTGTCACTGTGGTAAATACAAGAGGGTTCGTTACAAGGGGATTGTCTGTGATCGTTGTGGAGTTGAAGTAACACGTTCTAAAGTTCGCAGGGAGAGGCTCGGACATATTGAGCTGGCAGCACCTGTTTCTCACATCTGGTACTTTAAAGGGATACCAAGCAGGATGGGTCTTCTATTAGATATGTCACCCAGATCTCTGGAAAAGGTACTATATTTCGTTTCATATATTGTTACCAATCCTGGTGATACACCCCTAATGAAGAAGCAGCTTTTAACTGAAACTGAGTTCAGGGAATATAGAGATAAATACGGTGCAAAGTTTCAAGCTGGTATGGGTGCTGAAGCAATTAAGAGACTCCTTGAAGAGATGGACCTTGATCAACTTGCAGCAGAATTGAGAAAAGAATTAAAGGAAACAAGTGGTCAAAGAAAGATCAGGGCTATTAGACGACTTGAGGTAGTTGAGGCCTTTAAAAATTCAGGGAACAGGCCAGACTGGATGATTATGGATGTGCTGCCGGTAATTCCTCCTGAATTGCGCCCGATGGTTCAGCTTGATGGAGGCAGATTTGCAACATCTGATTTAAATGACCTTTATAGAAGGGTTATCAATAGAAATAATCGTTTAAAAAGACTTCTAGATCTTGGAGCACCCGACATAATAGTTAGGAATGAAAAAAGAATGCTTCAGGAAGCGGTAGATGCACTTATAGACAATGGTAGAAGGGGAAGGCCGGTAACTGGTCCGGGGAACCGGCCACTAAAGTCTTTATCAGATATGTTAAAAGGTAAACAGGGACGTTTTCGTCAGAACCTTCTTGGTAAAAGGGTGGACTATTCGGGCCGTTCAGTAATTGTTGTTGGGCCTGAGCTTAAAATGCATGAGTGTGGCCTGCCCAAGGAAATGGCCCTGGAGTTGTTTAAGCCTTTTGTGATGAAAAAGCTGGTAGACAAGGGATTTGTTCATAATATCAAAAGTGCTAAAAGAATGGTGGAAAGGCTTAGACCGGAGGTCTGGGACGTATTGGAAGAGGTAATTACTGAGCATCCAGTTTTACTTAATAGAGCCCCTACCCTGCACCGTTTGGGAATTCAGGCGTTCCAGCCTGTACTGGTTGAAGGAAGGGCCTTACAGATACATCCCCTGGTATGTACTGCATACAATGCTGACTTTGATGGTGATCAGATGGCTGTTCACGTGCCCCTTTCTGCTGAAGCCCAAACAGAAGCCAGGATATTGATGCTTTCAAGTCATAACATATTAAATCCTAAGGACGGAAGACCTGTAGTGACCCCTACCCAGGATATGGTTTTGGGAATGTATTACTTAACCCAGGAAAAAGAAGGAGCAAAGGGCGAGGGCAAAATATTTGCTAGTTATGAAGAAGCTAGCCTTGCTTATGATCAGGGTGTTGTGGAACTTCATGCCAAGATCAAGACAAAAATCGATGGCAAGCTAACAGAAACTACTGTTGGCAGGATGATATTTAACTTTGGCGTTCCCATTCCAGTAGAACTTGGCTATAAGAATACGGTTGTAGGTAAAAAACAATTAGGGCAAATTGTTGCTGAATGTTATGAAAAGCTGGGTATATCACGTACAGCAAAGATGCTGGATGGATTGAAAAAAATAGGTTTCAACTATTCTACCAGAGCGGGAATAACTGTGGGCGTCAAGGATTTGGATATTCCTAGTGACAAAACAGCAATTCTGGAAAAAACTGAAAAGAAAGTTGAAAATGTAGAGCTTCAATATCGCAGGGGATTGATAACAGAAGAAGAAAGATACCAAAAGGTTATTGGATTATGGAACGAAGCCACAGATAATGTAACCAGGGGATTAATGGAAACCCTGGATAAATTTAATTCAGTTTACATGATGGCTAATTCAGGTGCCAGGGGTAATATTCAGCAGATAAGACAGTTGGCAGGTATGAGGGGACTAATGGCAGACCCATCTGGACGAATTATTCCAATACCTATTAAGGCCAATTTTAGAGAAGGATTAACAGTTTTAGAATACTTTAACTCCACCCATGGAGCCAGGAAGGGTCTTGCTGATACGGCTTTGAGAACAGCTGACTCGGGTTACCTGACAAGAAGGCTTGTAGATGTTTCCCAGGATGTTATAGTAAGAGAAATTGACTGTGGTACTGATATGGGATTTGAGGTTGCAGAAATCAATGAGAGTGGTCAGGTAATTGAGCCATTATCTGAAAGACTAACGGGAAGATTTGTCCTGGGAGATATTCATAATCCCAAAACAGGCGAATTGATAGCAAGGACTGGAGAAGAGATTTCCAATGAACAAACAAAAAAGATAATTGAAGCCGGCATAAAAGCAGTTAAAATCCGTTCAGTTTTAGCATGTAAGACACGTAATGGTGTGTGTGCAACCTGTTACGGACGCAACCTGGCAACAGGAAAAGCAGTAGAAATTGGTGAGGCTGTAGGCATTATTGCCGCCCAATCAATTGGAGAGCCAGGTACCCAGCTTACAATGCGTACCTTCCACACAGGTGGAGTAGCTGGTGACGATATTACCCAGGGTCTACCGAGGATTGAGGAGTTATTTGAGGGTCGCAAACCCAAGGGACAGGCGGTAATTGCTGAAAATCCTGGTATGGCAAGCATATCTGAGGTGAAAGGAAGAAGAGAAATAACCGTAGCCCAGGGAGAAGAAAAGCAGACCTATGTTGTACCCTTTGGAGCAAGGGTAAGGGTGCAGGACGGGGACTACATTGAACCTGGAGATGAACTTACCGAAGGATCAGTAAACCCCCACGATATGCTTAAAGTAAAAGGGGTAAAGGGAGTCCATGCTTATCTTTTAAGAGAGGTGCAGAAGGTTTACAGGCTGCAGGGTGTTGATATTAATGATAAGCACATTGAGATTATCATTAGACAGATGCTGAGAAAAGTAAAGATTGAAGATGCTGGAGATACCCATTTGCTGCCTGGCAGTGTGATAGACCGTTTTGAATTTGAAGATGCCAACAATTTAATTATAGCTGAAGGTGGAGCTCCTGCAACAGCCAAAACTGTGCTGCTTGGAATCACTAAAGCATCTTTAGCTACAGACTCCTTCCTGTCAGCGGCATCCTTCCAGGAAACAACCAGGGTGCTGACTGAAGCAGCCATTAAAGGTAAAGTTGATCCACTCCTTGGCTTAAAAGAAAATGTCATCATTGGAAAGCTAATTCCAGCAGGTACAGGCATGGTTAGATATAAGGAGAATAATCTTGGCTATGAAGATGTTGAAAATGCAGATGAAAACTTAATAGTATTGACATGACCATATGACAGTGATATTATAAGTAAGTGTGTAATTTGCTAAAACTATAGGAGGTCTGCGGCAATGCTTGTAGAAGAAAGGCTAAAACAAGCAAGAAAAATATTTATAGGTACCAAGCAGACTAAGAAAGCTATAGAAAAGGGAGAAGCTCAGTTGGTTTTTGTGGCCCGTGATGCGGAAAAGCGGGTCACTGAACCAATACTTAAACTTTGTGAGGAAAAGGGAATAGAAATTGTTTTTATTGTTACAATGGAAGAATTAGGCCGTTTGTGTGGGATAGAGGTTGGTTCAGCCACGGCTGCCATTTTTCAATAGTTTTAAAAGTTTTTAAGGAAGGAGGTGTAGTAAGTGCCTACATTTCAACAGTTAGTTAGAAAAGGTAGAGAAGTGGTGGAAAAAAAATCTACAGCACCTGCTTTGAAGAATTCTCCTCAAAAAAGGGGAGTATGTACCAGGGTGTATACTACTACTCCCAAAAAACCTAACTCTGCATTGAGAAAAGTTGCCAGGGTAAGACTGACAAATGGTATAGAAGTAACTGCTTATATACCAGGTATTGGTCATAACCTTCAGGAACACTCGGTAGTTTTGGTTAGAGGGGGCAGGGTGAAGGATCTTCCAGGTGTGAGATATCACATAGTAAGGGGTTCTTTGGATACTGCTGGGGTAAACAACAGAAAGCAAGGCAGATCAAAATACGGCTCTAAAAGACCAAAGAACCTACCAAAGAACGTAACAAAGAAATAAATAGTAAAATTAAAATTATTGCTAGAAGTGGGTTTTATCTGAAATCAAATATCTCACTTCCAACATCCCATTAGTAAAGGAGGGTAATGGATGCCACGTAGAGGTCATGTACCAAAAAGAAAAGTTTTGCCTGACCCAAAATATAAAAGTGTAAGGCTGACAAAACTTATAAACCAGATAATGCTAGACGGCAAAAAAGGAACAGCAGAAGCAATTGTTTATGGTGCATTGGATACTATTAGGGAAAAAACAGGCAGAGATCCAATGGAAGTATTTGAGGAAGCTATTAAGAATGTAATGCCAGTTTTAGAAGTAAAGGCAAGACGTGTAGGTGGTGCTAACTACCAGGTTCCAGTTGAAGTTCGCCCAGATAGAAGACAGACATTAGCCAACCGCTGGATTATAAATTATACCCGTCAAAGGGGAGGAAAGTCCATGCAGGAAAAGTTGGCAAATGAGCTAATTGATGCTGCCAATAATACAGGTAGTTCTATTAAGAAAAAGGAAGACACTCATAAGATGGCTGAAGCTAACAAGGCTTTTGCTCATTACAGATGGTAAAAACTTCGGTTGCCGGTACTAGCCGCCGCCTCAGCAATATACGGAGGTCGGAGGTCTGACGTTGGAGTAAGCCATAGATAGAATTTGCAAGGACAATTCTAAAAGCGTATCCGACATCCG
>JAGXSK010000057.1 GCA_018333845.1 Clostridia bacterium
CGTTGATAACCACACTGCTATTTCAGCTGGCAACAATCTTTGAAATAGCTGTACCAGCATTAGCATTTCGTTACTTTATGTGCAGTCCTTTAGCCAGGGATGTAAAGAGTATTGTCGTGTTTGTATTGTTCGGAGCTTTAATTAACAGTTTAATATCTTCCTTCTGGAGTGCATGGTACGTGGTATTAGGACAAACAGCTCCAGAATTCTGGTTAATGGCTGTATGGCCTGCCTGGTTCGGAGGATCCTTTGTTGGCAGAATTATTTTAGGTCTAATAGCTTTATGGGTATTGTCACCATTTATTGTTCGTTTCAGAGGCTATGTGCCAAATGAACCTGGTCGTTGGTTAGCGTAAGTTATTAAATAGGAGGTGCAACCTGATGGTAGAAAATGCGAAAGACACCAAGTTGATGGATAGTTGGACTAAGGGGATTATAATTTATAATATATTGTTCACCCTGGCAGCTACTGGGTTAGTCACCTATGTACTGTTGGTGGTAATCCCAAATCTAAATAAATAAGTAGTATTAAAAGTATAAGGGTTGGTCAGTTACAGGTTATTTATAAAGCCTTTATTAACTATTAACTATTAACTGATCAACCCATCATCCTAAAAGATTAATTAACCTGAGTGGTAAAAGCTTCTTGCAATGCAGCGATTAATAATGAATGGAAAAAGCCCTCCTGGGACTTTAACATATATTAGCCATAACATATATAAAAAGGGAGTGAAACAAGTGGGAACAGGTTCACTAGCACCATCTTCATCAAAGGTTGAATTTAGAAAAACCATTTTTGGATATACACCCAAGGAAACGCCATTTTCTGTACTCCATCCCCTGGCAAGGATAATGATTGTGATAATATTTAACATACCCTTTTTCATTATTAACCCGTTTTTAAATGCGTGCTTTCTGTTGACAGTTTTAATTTTTTATAAGATAGCAGGAATACCTAAAGCCTATTTGCTGAAGTTTACGCCTTTCTTATTCATTTTGACTTTCTTTTTATTTTTAAGTTTTGCTTTTTTCCCTTCAGTGTGGATTCAGCCTCCATACAAACATGTAATTTTCCAGTTTGGTTTTACTTACCATTATGAGAACTTTATAGCCTCTGCAACCATGTGGGTTAGGTGGATGTCAGCTATTTTTGGAATACTTTTTGTTTTATCAATTATTGATGAAAGGGATATTAACATAGCTTTAAAAACTTTACGATTTCCCTACTTCTTTAGATTTATTGTTGCTACTGCCTTGAGATGCTTTTTCACCTTCTATTACGATGCCATGCAGATAATTGAAGCGCAAAAGGCTCGCGGCCTGGATTTAGATAGCATGGGTATGTTCAGAAAAGCTAAATATTATGCAGCGGTAATGGTGCCATTAATAATGATAGAGCTCAAAAAGGCCGATGAAATGGCTGATGCTGCTGATTCAAGGGGTTATGTGACTACATTCAAGTCTGAAGAATACAAGAGGACGGAGTATGTAGGTCATGACGTTGTCATGAAACTGCATGACAAGCTGTTTATTGTATTTGCAGTTACTTCTCTTATTGCAGTGATTATAGCAAGGTACTTACCAGGTATTGGTCCAATTATAAAGTGGATACCCGATGATCCTGCCTTCTGGACATCATTAATCCAAAGAGTTTTTTAAAGTAACATAGATAAAAAGAGAGGGGAAGATAGAATGTCTCAACCTTTTATAAGTGCAAAAGATGTCCATTTTAAATATCCAGATGGAACAAAAGCCCTATATGGAGTTGACTTGGATATTTATGAAGGAGAAATAGTTTCTATTGTAGGACAAAATGGTTCTGGGAAAACCACCCTAGTAAAGCATTTTAACGGGCTGCTTAAACCTACAGAAGGTGATGTCCTTGTAGGTGGAACTAGTGTTAAAAAACAGCCCCTGGGGCAGCTTGCAAGAACAGTAGGTTATGTATACCAGAACCCCAGTTTGCAATTGTTTTGCCGCAGCGTTAGAGATGAAGTTTCTTTTGGATTAAAACTGCTAAAGGTTCCTGGGAATGAAATCAAGTCAACTGTAGAGGAGTCTTTAAAAACCGTTGGACTGTTGGATAAAATAGATGAGTATCCCTTCTTTTTAACAATGGGAGAAAAGCAGAGGGTTGCTATTGCTGCCATCTTAGCTTTAAAACCAAAAGTATTGATAGTAGACGAACCTACTACTGGGCAAGACTATAAAATGGCTTATCAATTTATGAAGCTGTTTGAGAAATTAAATAAAGAAGAAGGTAAAACAGTAATTTTTATTACTCATGAAATGAGATTTTCAACAGAGTTTGCAAAAAGAACTGTCGTTATGAGTAACGGAAAGATTTTGTTGGATGGACCATCGGGAAAAGTATTTACCCAGGTGGATAAATTGAAGGAAGCCTTTGTTGCACCTCCTCAAATTTCCGAATTGGCAATGAAATTAAATGAATGTGGAATAAGGCCTGATATCTTAACTGTTGACGAGATGTACCAGGAGATTAAACAAGCCTTACTTAAGAAAAGGGGTGCAATCAATGGAACATGTAATTGAAATCCAAAACCTTTCCTGGAAATATAAAGGGTCTGAAGATTGGGTATTAAAAGACATATCGTTACAGGTCAAAAAAGGAGAATTTATTGGGATAATGGGCCAAAATGGGTCTGGAAAGAGTACTCTCTGCAGATCTTTAAATGGTTTAATACCCCATAGATTTAACGGTTCCATGAAAGGAAAAGTGTTGATAGGTGGAAAATTGGATACTTTTGAAATGTCCATTGCTGATTGTGCAAGAAAAGTTGGCATGGTGTTCCAGGATCCTGATGCCCAGTTTATCCGAGGAACAGTTGAAGAAGAAATAGTATTTGGTGCAGAAAATGTGGGTTTACCTATCAAGGAAATTAAAGAGCGATTAGAGTGGACCCTTAATGAAGTTAACCTTAATAGAGATTTTTTAAATAAGCCGCCTAGTGATCTTTCTGGAGGGCAAAAGCAAAGGGTAGCCATTGCAGCATCCTTGATTTTAAAGCCAGATATTATGGTTCTGGATGAACCAACTGCCCAGGTTGATCCCATGGGTAAATTGGAAGTGTTCAAGGTAATAGAGAGACTTCGTAAAGAACATGATATGACGGTAATATTAGTGGAACATAGGGCTGATGAGATATTGAAATTTGCTGATAAGGTAGTTTTGCTGGATCAAGGTAGTATAGTTTTAAGTGAGCCGCCCTGCCAGTTTTTTAAAAAGGTAGATGTCCTGCTGGACAAATGCGTTTATCCGCCGCAAGTTGCACAACTGGGATATCTGCTTGCTCAGGACCCTGAGATTAAGCTTCCAGCTCATGAGATTCCAGTCACAGTGGAAGATGGAATACAATGCTTAACTAAATTGTTGTGTACTTAAATAATCAAAATTACAGGAGGTATCATTATGCAGTATCGTCAAATGGGAAAAACGGGTTACAAGGTTTCTGAAATTGGCTATGGAGCCTGGGGTATAGGTGGAGACTGGTGGGCAGGCGGATCTGATGATGAAGCCTTAAAGGCCCTGCACAAGTCCCTGGATCTAGGTGTAAATTTTATTGATACAGCCCTGGCCTATGGAAATGGTCATAGTGAAAAGCTAATAGGTAAGGTGCTTAAAGAAAGAAAAGAGAAAATTTATATTGCTACCAAAATACCACGTAAAGATGTAATGAGACCAGTAGAACCTGGAACACCCATTAGTGAAGCTTATCCAAAGGAATGGATTATTGAATGTACCGAAAAAAGTCTTAAAAATTTAGGAGTAGAGAAAATAGATGTGCAGATGTTCCACTTTTGGACCAATGAATGGATTCATAATGATGATTGGAAGGAAGCTGCAGCATTTTTAAAAGCACAGGGAATGATTGGAGCCTTTGGCGCATCAATTAATTTTCCTTATAACCAGGAGGATAATGGCATCCCTGCAATGGAGGCCGGTTTATTTGATGTATGTGAAGTGGTCTACAATATTTATCAGCAGGAACCTGAAGAAGACATTTTCAAAGCAGCACTTAAGCATAATGTAGGTATTATTGCCAGATGTCCCTTAGATGAAGGCTCCTTATCAGGCAAAATCACGCCAGATTCGATTTTCCCAGAAGGAAGCTTCCAGGATTACTATTTTAGGGGTGAAAGAAAACAAGAAGTATATGATAAAGCAAGGGAATTGCAGTGGCTTGTAGATGAAGGATATGCTTCATCTTTACCAGAAGCTGCCCTCAGGTTTCCCCTTAATCAAGAAGCTGTTTCCACAATAATTGTGGGAATGAGAAGTGAAAAGCATGTGAATGCAAACTGTCAAGCATCAGACAAGGGTCCGCTGTCTGAAGACGTGATTAAAAGACTCAAGGCCCATAGATGGCCCCATGATTATTGGGCATAAATGTAACTGCAGTACATGGGCATTTATGTTTTGCGAAATTAAATTTAAAAAGGCTTCACTCTATGTTATTAATATGTGGCATATAAGATCCATGTATATATAAATAGGGTGAGGCCAGTTTAATTTAAGAATTTCATAAATTGAAGCGGGGAGGGGGAAAAATGGCAAACCCATTGAAGGAGCTAGAAGAAAAACTGGGAAATAAGGCATCTGCAAATGAATTTGAGAGAAGCTTTTATTCAAGAGATCTAGCTCCCGTTCCAGATGTTTTAAGTAAATTGTTATTTCAGAGCTTTCCAGAAATGGTTGTTCTTCCGTCAAATATAGATGATGTGGTTGAAGTTATGCAAACAGCCTGTAAACACCAGATATCAGTTACACCCCGTGCAGCTGCCACTACAGCCTATTTAAATGCTGTTCCCGTTAGAAAGGGCATTGTTATTGATATGTCTTCATTAAAAGGAGTCATTAATGTTGATGCAGACAACCTTGCAGTAGAAGCATATCCAGGGACATCATGGAAAGAGTTAAATGTTACATTAAAAAGGCATGGCCTAACAGCTCTTTCTGTTCCCAGCAGCGGAGAATCCTCTACCGTTGGTGGATGGTTTTCCATGGAGGGGTATGGTATTGGCAGCATGAAATATGGTTCATTTCATAAACAGGTCAGCTCTGCGCAGATAGTTCTCCCCCATGGAGAAATAATAACCTCTACTGCCCAGGGCAGGTTTCCCTTGAGCTGGTTTGCCGGTTCTGAAGGCACATTGGGTATTGTTACAAAACTATCCTTTAGTGTTAGGGAAATTCTTGAAAAAGAAGTTCATATTACAATTAAATACTCCAGCATGACAGATGTTAAAGATGCTTTATCAATTATGGGGCATCTAGATGATGGTAGTATTCCCTATAATGTTCACTGGTCCAATCCTGATTTTTATAAAATGTTAAGGGGAATAGGCTACCCAGTTACCCAAGAAAGCCATTTACTTCTGGTAAGCTACCAGGGAAGTAATGAACATATAGAAGCCGGCCTGCAGGCTATGAAGGAAATAGCAGCCAAAACAAAGGGAGAAATACTTGAGGACGGCACTGGTGAGCATGAATGGAATGAGAGGTTCCGCTCTTTGAAAATTAAAAGAGGCGGACCTACTTTACTTGCAGCAGAAGTAGTACTCCCTGTAAATAGTTTAAGCAATTTTTATAAATTAATAGAAAATTTTGGCCAGAGTACTGCTGCATATGGTCATATGATGGATGACAACCGTATGGTAGTTTTGGTTATGTATTATGCAGATGAGACAAAACTCCTGGACTATTTGTTTTTAATGGCTAAAACCCAAAAAATATACAATACTGCAATTAAACTTGGAGGAAGACCCTATGGCATAGGGGTATGGAATTCTGTATACTTGAAAAGGTCACACTCTCCAGAATTAATTGAGGCAATGCGGGAAAGAAAGAGATTAATTGACCCTAAAAATATTATGAACCCCGGAAAAATATATGGACATTCTAAACTGCTGAATCCCATGATTTTTCAGTTTGCTTCATCAAGTGCAAATTTAGCAAGCAGCATACTGGGTATTGGGAAGGGGAGGTAATACATGAAGAAGCCTTTCTATAGTAATATTGCTAATGAAACACTAGTGTGTGCTCGCTGCGGTTACTGCAGGGTTGATTGTCCAGCATACAAAATATTAGGTTGGGAATCCAGCTCTCCCAGGGCCAAAATTAAGATTGCAAGGGATATGGTATATAACACAGCTTTAAGTAAGGAACAGATAGAAAGGGTTTATCAATGTACCTTATGTGGAAGATGCAGGGAGGAATGTGCTACCGATATAGATACAATTAAACTCTGGACGGAAATAAGAAGGGAGATTGCCAACAAGAAACAAAACCCGGCAAACCTTCAACTTCTAAGTCAATCTATTTTTGAGACTAAAAACATTACAGGGGAAAATCCACAAAGCCGGGAAATATGGCTCGATTCTCTTGATGAAGGATATAGAAAGGATATAATGAAGCCATCAAAAGTATTATATTTTCCTGGATGTACCAGCTCCCTTTTCCCTGTGGGTTATAAAATCCCCCAGTCCATGGTTCAGATACTAAGATACGCTAATATTGATTTTTCATTATTAGGCCAGAATGAACAATGCTGCGGCTTTCCATTAATATGCTCAGGTGAATTTGACAAAGGTCAGAAATTAATAGAGGCTAATGTGGAAAACATGAAAAGTCTTGGTGTAGATGAGATAGTTACCACATGTCCGTCCTGTTACAACACCTTGAAAAAAAACTGGCCCGAGGTACTTGGAGAAGAATTGCCCTTTACCATTAGCCATGCTTCCCAGTTTTTAAATAGAATAATTGATGAGGGCAGGATTGAATTCCAGGAAATGAAAAAGAGAGTGGTCTATCACGATCCATGTGATCTAGGGAGAAATGGTGGCATATATGAAGAACCAAGGAAGGTTCTCAAAAATATACCTGGCCTGGAACTGGTAGAAATGGAGTCATCCAGGGAGAACTCAAACTGTTGTGGGGGTGGCGGCAGCCTTGAATCAGTGGATGCTGGTTTGTCAGGCAGCATAGCTAACAACCGTTTATCTGAAGTACTGGAGGTAGATGCAGAGATTCTGGTCTCTTCCTGCCAGCAGTGCAAAAGGGTTTTTCACAGTGCTATTAGAAAGAATAAAACAAGGCTGACCGTCTTAGATTTAACAGAAATAGTGCTTAAAGCAGTTAAAAACGTTGAAATATAAGGAGGCATACCAAGTGGATATTAAGGGATATATCTTTCCTGATGAATTGCTGTACGACAAAAGACATTTTTGGATAAAGGACGAAGGTACCTTTATCATTTTGGGAATGACAGATTTTGCAGTTAGACTGGCGGGAGAATTTGTCTTTGTTGACATTGGCAATCCTGGAAGGAAGGTAGAAAAGGACCAGATGTTCATGTCTGTGGAATCAGGGAAATGGGTAGGAAGGGTATACTCTCCCATTGATGGAGAAATCATTGCAGTTAATGAAGAATTAGAATTTGAGCCAGAAAGGATAAACGAGGACTGCTATGGAGATGGATGGCTTGTAAAAATAAGTATTAAAGATAGAAGCCAGCTGGCAGACCTAATGGATGTCAAGCAGCTTGAACCCTGGCTGATAGATGAGATTAAACGCGTAAAGGGTGAAGAAGAATAGGTGAAGAGAAATAAAATAATAGAGAGTTAAAAAGAGGGAGGTTAATCCATGGATACTTGGCGTTTATTGGATACAGGTGTATTAACTGCTGCTGAAAACATGGCATTAGATGAAGCAATCTTAAGGGCAAAGTCAAATAACTGTGTGCCTAATACCCTGAGATTTTTGCAATTCAGTCCACCCTGTGTATTGGTGGGTCATCATCAAATGGTAGAGCAAGAAGTAAGGATTGATTACTGCAAAAATAATTTCATTGATATTAACAGGCGAATAACAGGCGGAGGGGCCTTGTATTGGGATGAAACCCAACTTGGCTGGGAAATATTTGCCAGCAAGGATCATCCTGGTATACCACTGAAAATTGAAGACCTTTATAAAAAAATGTGTGAAGCTGTCTGTTATGCTTTAAACAGCCTTGGTGTTAATGCACGCTACAGATTTAGAAATGATATTGAAGTAAACAAACGCAAAATTTCTGGCACAGGGGGAACTGAATTAGGGAATGCATTTATGTTTCAAGGCACCTTGCTAATTGACTTTGATGTGGATGTAATGCTCAAAGCCTTGAGAATTCCAGTAGAAAAGCTAAAGGACAAGGAGATTCAATCAATTAAAGAGAGAGTTACGTGTTTGAAGTGGGAATTAGGATACGTACCTCCATTAGATGAGATTAAATCTGCAATTGTCCATGGTTTTAGCAGAATATTAGGAGTTTCATTTATACAACAACCTTTGTCTTCCGTAGAAAGGAAGTTATTTACAGAGGTCCTGCCAGAATTTCAATCCATGGACTGGATTGAAAAAATCAAGTACTCTCATTTCAAACATCAGGAATTAAGAAATCTATACAAGGCTAAAGGGGGATTAATACGAGTTTCGCTAGTAATGGATTCACTTTTAAAAAGGATCAACAGCATTTTAATAACAGGAGATTTTTTTGTTTATCCTCGCAATGCAATTTTTGATCTGGAGTGCATCTTAAAGAATTCCCCTGCACAATACAATCACATCAGCACAGTTGTGACAGATTTTTTCAAAGCAAATTCTGTCAGTGCTCCGGGATTATCTGAGGCAGACTTTATAAAGGCAATCTGGGATGCAGTTAAAAAAATAGACATGTTAAAGGAAGGTATTCATCCTTCAGCAGTTAACTCAATATTTACAGTGGGAGATGATTTTATAAACATTAGCAAGCCATCAGTTTTGCTTTTGCCTTACTGTGGAAAAAGACCAGATTGTGATTATCGTAAAAAAGAGGGTTGTAATGAGTGTGGTCAGTGTTCCATTGGAGATGCCTTTCAACTAGCAAGAAAATATGGTCTCCGGCCAATTACAATACAAAACTATGAGATGCTTGAAAAAACATTATGGCAGCTAAAGAAAGAGAAAATAGACTCCTTTATTGGTTCATGCTGTGAGGCCTTTTATGCCAAGCACAAGGATGATTTTGAAAGAATTGGTCTGACGGGGATTCTAATAGATGTTGATAATACCACCTGCTATGACCTAGGAAAAATAATAGAAGCAAAGCTTGGCGTCTTCGAAAACCAGACATTTTTAAATAACAGCTTAATTGAACAGGTGCTGGCCTTAAAGGTTAATGCCAGTTCAAATGTTAGGAATATTAATAATGGCAAATCTGAAGAACAAATTTGATGCAGCAGTTATAGGTGCTGGCCCTTCAGGAATAGCTGCAGCAAATGATCTGGCTAGAAAGGGCTTTAATGTAATTATAATTGAAAAACGTCCCAGATTAGGATTGCCTGTGAGATGTGCAGAATTTGTTCCAAAACAGCTATATACTTACTGTAAAATTCCAAAAAATAGTATTGCCCAGGAAATTGAAAATCTAGAAACCCATATGCCAGATGACAGTATAGTCATAACTAAATCTCCAGGATACATTTTAAATAGACATCTTTTTGAAAATCATTATTTACAGGAAGCCCTGGCCAATGGTGCAACCCTTGCCCTGGAATCTGAAGTTATATATGTAAACCATAACCAATTGCTGGTCAAGACTAAAACCCGTACCAGGTCAATAGAGGCTTCTTATATAATAGGAGCTGATGGACCACTTTCTGCTGCCAGAAAATATATTACATCAAATAAAATACAACTAGCCCAATCATTACAAGGTGTTATCACGCTAAAAACCCATCAGGCTAACAGTAAAGTTTTTTTTCACCCTGATTATTACATGGGTTATGGTTGGCTTTTCCCAAAAGGGGCAACTGCTAATCTTGGTCTGGGCGTTTCTTACAGGCCAGGTATTAGCATAAATGATATCTGGTCTAAATTTCTTGAGAGATTAAAAATTGATAATGCTAGTCTAAAATCACTTACAGGGGGACTAATACCTGTAAGCGGCCTCATGAAAAACATAGCAAAAAATAATGTGCTGCTTGTTGGGGATGCAGCAGGCATAACTCATCCAATAACAGGTGCCGGAATTGCCAATGGCATTATCAGCGGTGTGACTGCAGCTGCAATTATTTCTAAAAATCTGCAAAGGGGCAGGAGAGGTTTAGAAGAATATGAGCAAGAAATTCAAACCCTATTTGGCAAAAGCCATGCCCTGGCTTTGATGAATAGAAAATATCAAGAAGAGCACTGGAACAGCAATCCTGAATTATTAACCAGAGTAATAAAAAACACCTGGATAGCTTTTTCCTCCTATAGTCACAGAAAAAGGGGTGAGGTTAAATGCAAAGTTGCAGATTAAAAAATCAGCTTCAAAGTCCAGAATATGTGCAGACTAGTTTAGCTGCAAGCATCACATTGGGTTTTAAAAATGGGTTGTTTTATAGGAATGCCGTACTTCGAGGGTTGAACCTGCTTGTGACCTATGACAGTAAATGCATGGCAAGCTGCAGCTATTGTGGATTATCTAATAGCAGGGAAATAAAAGGTAAAAACACCTTTATTCGTGTTGCCTGGCCCACATATTCATTAGAAGAGATTATGGATGCAGTAAAATCCAGAAAAAACCCGATGCAAAGGGTTTGTGTGGGGATGATTACCCACCCCAGGGCAGCTGAGGATACGATAAAAATAGTGCAAACTATAAAAAAGGAAACTGGATTATTAATTAGTGTTTTAGTAACACCTACTGTAATAACAGAAAATGATTTATTAGAGCTCAAAAAGGCCGGTGCAGATATGTGTGGAATAGCTGTTGATTGTGCTGACGAAATGCTCTTTGATAAATACAGGGGAAAATCAGTAATGGGGCCACATAGCTGGTCCAATTACTGGAATACAATGGAAAAGGCTGTGGAGATTTTTGGAGAATACAAGGTTGGAGTACATCTTATTGTGGGTTTAGGAGAGTCTGAGTTAGAAATGGTATCTACAATACAGCGAGCATATGATATGGGTGTGCTTACCCATTTGTTTAGTTTTTATCCAGAGCCTGGAAGCAAAATTCATCATTGGCCCCAACCGTCCTATGGAACTTATCGTAGAATCCAATTGGCCCGCTACCTGATAAATAATAACCTTGGCAATCTTGAACAAATGCACTTTAATGCAGAACACCAGATTGTTGATTATGGTCAAAATATTGAAATGCACCTGGAAAATGGTGAAATATTTATGACTTCGGGATGTGCTGGAGCTGACGGCAAGGTGGCCTGTAATCGTCCCTATGGAAATGAACGTCCTTCCCAACCAATTAGGAACTTTCCCTTTATGCCTGACAAGGAAGATCTTATTTTAATAAAAGACCAGCTCTGGCAGGATATAATTAATAAGGAACCTTCTATAATATGATGCCGGCTAGAGAAGAAATTAAACTGGCTTTTAACAAACCTTTAGAAGATTTATTAAGCAAGGCCTGGTCAATCAGGAAGGAGTTTCATCCCCAGGAGATTAAATTTTATGCACCTGGCACTAAACACTATGAAACAGCAAACTTCAAAAATGATCCATGGTCATTTGTGGCTGTTTCAATAACTGGAGAAAAGTGCACCTTGAAATGTGATCACTGCCGGGGAAACCTTTTAAAGACAATGCACCATGTTAATAGTACTGAAGAATTAGTCTCATTGGGCAACAGGCTCTTAAAGTATAGAAGCAATGGCGTT
Source organism: Clostridia bacterium (assembly GCA_018333845.1). Lineage (GTDB taxonomy): Bacteria > Bacillota > DSM-16504 > Desulfitibacterales > Desulfitibacteraceae > Desulfitibacter. The sequence goes on from JAGXSK010000057.1 coordinate 11,704, forward strand.
TTAATTAGTGGAGGAGCAGATCTTAACGGAGAAGTTCCCTTGTTAGATTATGAAGAGGGAATCTCATACCTGAAAAAGCTTGGGTTAAAGGTTATTGTCCATACAGGTCTCATGAGTATTGAAACAGCCAGCATGTTAAAAAGGTGTGGAGTTGACCAGGTGCTGGTAGATATTATAGGACATAAAGATACTATTAACAAAGTGTACCACTTAAACAGGACTTCTGAGGATTTTGAGAGAACCTTGTCCATAAGTGAGGAGTATGGACTAAACATTGCTCCACATATGGTTATTGGGTTAGATTATGGATCTATAGTAGGTGAAATTGAAAGTATATATATGTTAAGCAAGTTTAAAGTGCAGACCATTGTCCTGGTGGTACTGGTACCATTAAAAAACACACCAATGGCTGGGATTAAAGGACCGGAGCTGGTGGATGCGGCCAAAGTTATTGCACTAGCAAGAATTTATAATCCACAATCTAAATTGCTTTTAGGATGTGCCAGGCCTCCTGGTAAAATGAAGGCATTGCTTGAGGATTATGCTATAAAAGCTGGTGTAAATGGTATTGCATATCCTTCTGATGAAGCAGTAAAAATGTGTAATGAACTAGGATTTCCTAATTCTTTTAGCTCCCAATGCTGCAGTATTCCTTGATTTTTAATAAAAATATCTTTTTGATACAATGTCAAAAAAGATATTTTTTATTTTTGGGAGGAACTCCTTTATTTTAGTCGAATTAAAATTATACGATATGAAATTTTATATGCATAATTTTCATTGAGGAAATTTTAAAACCAAGACTACATGATCTGGAGGAAAAATATAATGACTTTCGGTGCAAAAATCAAAAAAATACGCAGACTTAAAGGAGTTACGTTAAAAGATCTGGCGGAAAAAACCGGTTTATCCAGTGCTTTTCTCAGCCGTCTGGAAAATGATAAAGCTGAAGCAACATTAAATGATTTAAGAAAACTGGCTGATGAATTAGATGTTTCAGTTATAAGTCTACTTCCTGATGATTTTGAAGAAGATATTAGGCTTGTTCGTAAAAAGGATCGCCAGATAATTTTACAGCCCTCTTTAAACAGCAATTCTGATCCATGTGTTCTGGAGTTTTTGTTATGGGGAAGCAAGATAAATCTAGAACCTACATTAATGACCATTCCCCCTGGATCAAATTCAGGAGAATGGGCCAAACATATGGGAGAGGAATTTTTGTTTCTCCTTGAAGGACAGTTAAGGGTTTATTGTGGAGAAAAGATTTTTGATTTGCAGGAGGGAGATACAATAGGTTTTCCCGCACAGTATCCCCATAGATGGGAAAACCTTACTGACAAAAATAGTAAAATTATTGTAACAAGTTCGCTTCCTACATTTTAAAATAAACTAATAAATAATAATCTAAAATTTTTGTAAAATTCAAAAAGGATTCTTAAAATTTATAGAGAATATTTCAAATACGAAAAATTCTCTATTTTATTTTCATATTAGAAATTGTGAGGAGGGAGGAAGAAGCTGTGCCGGTTAAAATTTTAGGGATAAATGGAAGTGCAAGGAAAATCAGCGGGACAGAGTATGTGTTGAAGGAAGCCCTGGAGGCTGCAAAAGAAATAGACGCAGATATAAAAACTGAATCCATTAGTCTTAGAAATAAAAACATTAAAATGTGCATACATTGTGACGGTTGTTTTAGAAAAAAGAGCTTGTGCATAGTTGAAGATGATTTTCAAGATGTTCAAAAATCTTTCCTTGAAGCAGATGGATATATTTTTTCAAGTCCAGTCTATAACATGAATGTTACACCTGTAATGAATGCTTTTATGAGTAGAATTAGACCCACATACCTGGTTTTTCCTGGACATTTTACTCCCAGGGTTGGTGGTGCCATTGCCGTGGGTGGAGGAAGAAATGGCGGTCAGGAAATGACAATACTTGCTATTCATAATTTCTATCAAACTTATGAAATATTATGTTGTGGCGGATCTATACATGAACCTGCAGGGGGTATGGTATGGAGTGGAGATGGCTCATATGAAGGTGCAATCAAGGATAAAGCAGGTATTGAAGGTGCCCAGAGACTGGGCAAAAGAGTTGCCCAGACTGCAGCATTTCTTAAATTTGGTTGGGAACATTTTAAAAAAGAGTGCAAAACCATATATCAAACTGAAAATTGGTGGGAGTATTAAGCAAAATTAATGCATAAAGAAAAGGTGACATTATGGGAAGCATACTTATAAAAAATGGCTATATAGTAACCATGAATGAAAGTTTAGACACTTTATATGGTGATATTCTTATAGAAAATGACAAAATAAAAAAGCTAGAATCCTGCATTGATAGTTCTGAAGCAGATGTGGTTATAAGTGCCAAAGATAAAATAGTAATGCCAGGTTTTATTCAGACTCATGTGCACTTATGTCAAACTTTGTTTAGAAACATGGCTAATGATTTGGAGTTAATGGACTGGTTAAATATTATTATGCCCCTGGAAAGCTGTCATGATAGTGAGACAGCATATATTTCAGCAAAACTTGCTATAGCAGAAATGTTAAGATTTGGAACTACAACAATAAATGATATGGGAACTGTTGGTTTTGCTGATGCAGCTGCCCAGGCAGTTAAAGACACTGGAATTCGAGCCCAATTAGGCAGAACTATAATGGATAGTGAATGGACACCAGAATACCTGCGTCATGATACTGAAAAGGGACTGCAAGAAACAGAGGATTTTATAAAGAAATGGCACAATAATCCATCCTGCAACATTACCTGTGGAATACCTATCAGATGGGTTTTAAACATTAGTGACCCCTCCATCATAGGTGTTGGTGAAATAGCAAGGAAATACAACATCCCAATTCATACCCATGCCAATGAAAATATTCAAGAATGTGAAGTAATTTTGCAGGAAAAAGGTATGAGTACAATAGAGTATTTTTATAAATTTGGCCTAATGGAGAATAAAATGCAGATTGCCCATTGTATTTGGGTTTCGGAGCAAGAAAAAAAGATTATTAAAGAAAACAATGTAAGTGTTTTACACTGCCCTTCGTGTAATCTTAAGGCTGCATCTGGAATTGCACCTATAACAGAGTATTTGCGTGAAGGGATTAACATATCAATTGGTTGTGATACAGCTGCATGTAATGATAATCTTGATCAGTTTATAGAAATGAAGCTAGCTGCCTTGATGCAAAAGGTAAATAGGGGAGCAACCTCCATGCCTGCCCAGCAGACCTTTGCCCTTGCCAATATTGAAGGTGCCAGGGCGCTGAATTTAGAAAAAAGAATTGGAAGTC
>JAGXSK010000058.1 GCA_018333845.1 Clostridia bacterium
TAGAGGACAGTTTTTTCAGTTATCTTAAAATAGCAGATGGGTGTGATAACCTGTGCTCTTACTGTGTCATACCCCTGGTTAGAGGAAGATATAGAAGTAAAATGCCCGATGATGTAATACAGGAAGCTAAACACCTTGTGGATAAAGGTGTTAAAGAGGTTATTTTAATTGCACAGGATATTGGCGAGTACGGTAAAGATATAGACCCTAAATATAACTTGCCGAGTTTATTAAAAGACTTAACACGTATTAATGATTTAGAATGGATTAGACTTTTATATTGCTATCCAAATCATTTAACTGATGATTTGCTTTATACCATTGCCTCAGAGAAGAAAATCTGTAATTATCTTGATGTCCCCCTGCAGCACTTAAGTGACAACGTTTTAAAAAAGATGGGAAGAACCTTTTTAAGTGAGGACATATATGCCTTGGTTTCAAAAATAAAAAAAATCTTGCCTGATATGGCCCTGCGTAGTACATTTATTGTAGGTTTTCCAGGGGAAACCACCATGGATGTAGAAATTCTCAGCAATGGCTTAAAGGATTTAAAGCTTACTTGGAGCGGTTTTTTCACTTATTCTAGAGAAGAAGGAACTCCTGCAGCAAAAATGGTCAACCAACTATCTAAAGAAATTAAGATGGAAAGGTTAGCTCTTGTGAAAGAGATACAACATGGAGTAACGATAGAAGAGATAAAAAAGTATATTGGCAAGAGACTACCAGTAATAATTGAAGAAAAAATACCCAATGAAAAAGACTGGTATCTGGGAAGAAGCTATATGCAGAGCCCAGAAATAGATGGGCAGATATATGTAAATATTAAAAAAAATATACAAAACAAGATTGGTTTAATAATACCTGTAGATATAATAGGTTCTACTAACATTGATCTGATAGGAGAGGTTACAGATGAATCTTGCCAATAGAGTCACCCTGGCTAGAATTTTTTTAGTTCCAATCTTCATGTTTTTTATATTAATTAGGATTCCCTTTGGTGAGTATATAGCGGCAGCAATTTTTGTACTGGCAGCCAGTACAGATGGATTAGATGGATATATAGCTAGAGCCAGGAAGGAAGTAACCAAGTTTGGGAAATTGATGGACCCTCTTGCAGATAAACTATTGGTTTCAGCAGCTTTAATATCACTGGTGGAAATAAATCTGGTACCAGCCTGGATAGCAGTGGTTATTATTGGACGGGAATTTGCTGTAACAGGTTTAAGATCCATTGCAGCAAGTGAAGGAGTTGTAATTTCTGCAAGTAAGTTAGGCAAGTCTAAGACTGTGACCCAGATAATAGCCATAGTTGCAATAATACTCAATGACTTTTTTGTTAATGTTATAGGAATACCATTTAACATTGGGGATATTTTTATTTATATAGCTGTTGTTTTTACCTTGTGGTCTGGTATTGACTATTTTGTAAAGGGCTGGCAGGTATTAAAGTTAAATAAATAGTTTTTATAACAATAGATTTTTAAAATAATATAAATCTTTAAGTCATGTGGAAACTAAGCCATGTGGCTTTTTTTGTTCCATCTATTTCATAAGGATATATATATCTATATACGTTATAATGAATAATGTACTAGATTACAGGATAGGGGGAGGAACGTAGATGAGGGTTAAAGGATTTAGCCTGCCTGTAATAATAATAACTTTTATTTTAACACTAGGTATACTTTTTTCAGTCAACTGGGTTTATACTGAAATGGCAATTAAAAAACCCCTTGGTCAGCAGCTATCTGAAGTTAAGGGAGTAAAGGGCTATACCATTGAAAATGGCCCGGAAACAATGGAGTTAACTGTGGAGTTGGGTCTTGTGGATAACATTGAGACCTCCTATATGTCTTTAAATGAAATAGCCTATTCCCATGTTAAGAATAATCAAGGATACGAAATTAGAATAATAGATAACCCGAATTCCCAATTAATAACTCTTTGGAATGAAATACAGTACTATGCATACCAATCTTTGGTTCAAGGGGATTTTGTGACCCTGAAAGAAAGTCTGGACGATATAGTAAAAGTCAATGAAAATGTAAATTATCAAGTGCATATCAATGAAACTCATCTATTTATTCAGGTCCAATCCCATGAAAACTATATATATAGGATTTTACAGAGAACTAACTAATCTATTAAGTAGAAGAGGTTAAGTATGTTAAAAGAAATCATCATTGGTATTACTCTAGCATTAATAATATTTTTAGTTGTTAAGGGATACAATATTTTCCCAGTTCTGATAATAGCTGTTTTTGCTGGAATGCTGTTTTTTGTTCTTAAAAGAAACGGCATATTAAATAATCCAGGGGGGAAAGGTGTTGTAAATTCATCTGCAATTCAATTCAATGATATTGGTGGACAAAAAAGTGCTAAGCAGGAATTAAGGGAGGCCCTGGATTTTATTGTAAGAGACAAGGATATATCCATGATGGGCATTAGACCATTAAAAGGTCTGTTGTTAACGGGACCTCCGGGAACTGGAAAAACCCTTTTGGCAAAAGCAGCAGCAAATTATACTGAAGCCGTATTTATCTCTGCAAGTGGCAGTGAGTTTATAGAAATGTATGCAGGTGTTGGAGCCCAGAGGGTAAGAAATCTTTTTAAAAAGGCTGAAGAAACTGCACTTAAAAAAAACAAGAAACGAGCAGTAATCTTCATAGATGAAATAGAGGTTTTGGGAAGTAAACGAGGACAAAACAGTAATCATATGGAATATGATCAAACATTAAATGAGCTTCTAGTTAAAATGGATGGACTTGAAAGCAATAATCTAGAAGTTAAAATATTGATGATAGGTGCAACCAATAGGATAGATATGCTCGACGAGGCCTTGTTGCGACCTGGTAGATTCGACCGAGTAGTACGGGTAGATTTGCCAGATAAGGATGCCAGAATGCAGATATTGCAGATTCATACTGGTAATAAGCCATTAGGTGACGATGTGGACTTAACCCAAATAGCCAAGGATACCTTTGGTTTTTCAGGAGCTCATTTAGAAAGTGTAGCCAATGAGGCTGCCATACTAGCTTTAAGAGAAAAAAGTAATTGGATAAAACAAAAGCATTTCCAAGAAGCAGTTGATAAAGTAATGCTTGGAGAAAAAACCGACAGAAAACCTTCCAAACAAGAAAGATACCGTGTAGCAGTACATGAAATAGGCCATGCAATTATCAGTGAGTATGTAAGACCTGAATCTGTATCCCATATAACCATTACATCTAGAGATAGTGCCCTTGGTTATATGCGGCAAAAACCAGTAGAGGATATGTATTTATATACTAAAGATTATTTGGAGAGCCAAATCAAAATTCTTCTTGCTGGAGCTGCCGCGGAAATGTTAATTCTAAAATCTAAAAGCACGGGTTCAGGAAATGATTATAATGAAGCACTAAAAATGGTTAAGAGAATAATCTTTAATGGAATGTCTAGTCTTGGTATTGTAAGTCCAGAGGACACTAGTAAAAGCTTATTAGGCAAACAGTGCCAGAAAATTTTAAAGGAACAAGAAGATGTTGTAAATCATATATTAGAGGCAAATCTACAGTCCCTATCTGACCTTAGTCAAAAGCTTATGGATGATGAATATGTTAATGGAGAAGAATTAAGAAAATATTTGAAAAATACTAAAGCTGATGTCCATTAACCTATAACAAATGTTTGTTATAGGTTGTTTTTTATGCTATAAATTTAGTAAATATACAAAAGATAGGAGAGGATAGGATGAAAAATTTAACTAGCCTGATAAAGCTTTTAAAAGACAAGGAACTCAAAATTGCAGCTGCTGAATCCTGTACTGGAGGCCTCCTTGGAGGAGCTTTAACAAGTATGCCTGGGAGTTCACAATTTTTTGAAATGGGAGTAATTACATATAGTAATGAAGCAAAGATTAAGCTCCTTGGGGTCAGGGATTCTACAATAAATGAATTTGGTGCAGTTAGTGAAAATACAGCTAAAGAGATGGCTGTTAACATAAAAAATATTGCTGGTACGCATATTGGAGTTAGTATAACTGGAATTGCTGGGCCTAGTGGTGGCAGCAAAGAAAAGCCGGTTGGTCTAGTATACATTGGAGTTTCTATGGAGAATAATACATACATATACAAACATTTCTTTGAAGGAGACAGGGCAAACATAAGGAAACAATCTGTTTCATCTGCTCTAGAACACATACTCTTGTTACTTATGGAAGAAAGGTGAAGAAATGGTTTCAAAGGAGACATGGTTATTACTCATATTAATTGTGGTATCAACATTTACCTTTGTTACTCTTTTTGGCGACATGAGCTTCAACATCAAAGGGCTTGAATTAAGGCTTTCTTTGGAGATTTTTGACAATGGATTGACAGAAATAAACATTCCCCCTGTAGGAATTATTAGTGCCAAAACCCATCAAACCCCAATAAAACTTGGGATAACCCTGACCAATATTGATATAGACCTAATGCGACAGCTTATTGAAGAGCCCATTGATCAAGCTGAGCTTGTAGAAATGATTATTCAAGAGATTAGGTGGAGTGTAGGTGTATTCATAGCAAGAATGCTTTTAGTTGCTTTTATTGGCGGCGCCTTTGCCATGCTTTTACTCCATAGAAAGGATATGTTTGATTATTTAAAAGCTGCTTTAATGGGATTTGCAATTATGGCTGTTCTCTTAACTGGTACTTTTTACACCTATAACATTAATGAGTTTTCCAATCCTCAATATAGGGGTATAATTAAAGCTGCTCCCTGGATGATAGGATTTGCCCAGGATGCTTTTGCTAAAGTGGACCAATTAGGTGAGCAGATGAGACTAACTGCTGACAATTTATATGAGTTATTTGAAAAGGTTGACCTAGTTAGACCGATAGGGGAATTTGCAGATACCATTAAAATACTTCATGTTTCTGATATTCATAATAACCCAGCTGCCTATGACTTTATTCAACAGGTATCTGAAAGCTTTCAAGTAGATTTGATTATTGATTCAGGTGATATATCTGATTTTGGTAGTCCATTGGAGGCACTTTTGCTTGAAAGGCTAAATGACTTTACCTTACCCTATCTTTTTGTGGCCGGCAATCATGACTCTCCAGAGATCATCTCTGCAATGGAGCTTATAGACAATGTTATTGTAATAAATGACGAAATTGTAAATGTTAAAGGGTTTAATATTATGGGGCTTCATGATCCTGCGTCAGTTTCTACTATATTAGTTCCACCAAATGAAGACACAGTTTTTGATTATATACAAAAGGCTGAAGTAATATTAAAAGAAGCTGATACTATTCCTGATATTTTTGTTGTCCACCATCCCCATATAGCAATGGCATTTGCTAATAAGATTCCAGTTATATTGCACGGGCATCGTCACAGGGTTACCATAATAACCGAGGAAGAAAGTGTTATAATTGATTCAGGAACTACAGGCGCTGCCGGTATTAGAGGGTTGCAAAGCAAGACTGAGGTTCCTTATAGTGTAGTTTTATTGCATTTTATTTGGAAAGAAGATGAAGAAAAAAATGTTTTAAGGGCAGCAGATGTGATTAAAATTTATGATTTAGAAGGAGGATTCATTATACAAAGAACGATTTTTGACTAAATTAACATTTAGGGGACGGTGGGAAAATATGAGATGTTTTTTGGCATTGCCTTTTTCCAATCAATTTAAAGATTACTTGCTGCAAACTCAGTATGATATAATGAATGAAGATGTATATAAAGTTAAATGGGTAGAAAAGCAGAATTTTCATTTAACTTTATTTTTTTGGCAGGATATAGACGAGGAACTCATAGAAAAAATTCATGGAATATTAGAAAACCTATTTACTGATATTCCTCCATTAACCATAAGGACCAGATATCTGGGTTTTTTCCCTGAAAAGGGGGAACCAAAAGTTATTTGGGTTGGCCTGGAGAAAAGCCGACAGTTGGATGATTTGATTAATTTAATTAGGAAATGTTTTTTATCCAATTTAATTCCTTTAGAGCAAAAATCCTTTAATCCCCATATTACCTTGGGAAGGTTAAAGGCCATATATAAAATAAACAAGGTAAAAGAATTGCCTTTGAGTACTGACAGGCTTAATAATCCTTTTTCAGAAAAAATTCATGAGGTGGTTCTTTACCAGAGCAGCCTGCAAAAAAATGGGCCAGTATATACAATAATAAAAAGATATGGGCTAAATAATTTGTAAATTGTTGACAGTATGTGTCATATAAAATATAATTTAAAAAAGAACAATTGTTTGGTTATAATCCATGAGAGGGGAGATCGTATTAATGTCTGATAAGGAACAAGCTTTAAAAGCTGCTTTAGGACAAATAGAAAAACAATTTGGCAAGGGATCAATTATGAAACTGGGTGAGGCTAGTGCAAAAATGAATATTGAGGCCATTTCATGCGGTTCAATTTCCCTTGATCTAGCACTAGGGATTGGGGGGATTCCAAGGGGAAGAATCATTGAGATATTTGGACCTGAATCTTCTGGAAAAACAACAGTTGCCCTGCATGTTATTGCCGAGGCTCAAAGAAAGGGTGGAATAGCTGCCTTTATAGATGCCGAGCATGCATTAGACCCTACATATGCTAAAAATCTTGGTGTTGATATAGATAACTTACTAATATCCCAGCCAGATACAGGTGAGCAAGCATTAGAAATTGCTGAAGCCCTTGTAAGGAGTTCAGCAGTTGATGTAATTGTAATTGATTCTGTAGCAGCACTAGTACCAAGGGCAGAGATTGAAGGGGAAATGGGTGATACCCATGTGGGTTTGCAGGCAAGATTAATGTCGCAGGCATTGAGAAAACTAGCTGGTTCAGTAAATAAATCCAAAACTGCTGCTATCTTTATTAACCAGCTCAGAGAAAAAGTTGGAATTATGTTTGGTAATCCAGAAACTACTCCTGGAGGCCGGGCTTTAAAGTTTTATTCTACTGTTAGATTAGAAGTAAAAAGAGTAGATACAATCAAAAACGGTACAGACATGGTTGGAAGCAGGACAAGGGTCAAGGTTGTGAAAAACAAGGTAGCTCCCCCCTTTAGGCAGGCAGAATTTGATATTATGTATGGACAAGGCATATCAAAAGAAGGTGACATTATTGATGTTGCAACTGAAATGGATATTATTAACAAAAGTGGTTCTTGGTACTCATATGAGAAGGAACGTTTAGGTCAAGGGCGTGAAAATGTAAAAGAGTTTCTTATGAACAATAAAAATATACTAGAAGAAATTGAAAATAAAATTAGAGAAGAGTTTAAAAAAAGGATTAGCCCTAATACAATATCTTGATTCAGTATCTTGATTCTTGACAAGTAAAAAAAAAACAAATACAATTGAAAGGTAAGAAGCTATGTTAGAAACACTACCAATCAATGGTTTAATATATAACATTTAAAATAATTGTTGAGGACTGTTGTTATTGATGCTTGTTTAAAATAAAAAGTCTTCTATATTAGATATGTTTTGGTAAATAGTGTTTCTATGCCGAGTTTTCTTAATGCTCGGTTTATTTTATGTTAGCAAAAATATAAGCAATAGGAGGTGAATGAGTATTATTTTAGATAAATTAATTATAATTATATTTATTGTAGTAATTGTTATATCTTTACTAATTGGCTATTTGATTAGAAAATATATAGCAGAGGCAAAGATTACTTCTGCAGAAGAAGCGGCAAAAAAGATAATAGAAGATGCACAAAAAGATGCAGAAGCGAAAAAAAGAGAAGCAATTTTAGAAGCAAAAGAAGAAGTTCATAAACTGCGCAATGAACTTGAAAGAGAAAGCAAGGATC
>JAGXSK010000059.1 GCA_018333845.1 Clostridia bacterium
CTGAGTATGTAGTTGTAGTTGTTGTGGAGGGTGGCAGAAGCGGTGGTGCTGATGCAGCACCTATATTTAGGGAAATAGTGGAAAAAATTATAATGCAATAATAATTATGTTATGTTTAGTAAAGAATAAATTAGAAAATTAAAATAAGGAGTGATTAGAATTGTTTAGACATGAAAAACGTCTTTTACATCCAGTTAAGATTGACAGGCCAAATCCTGCTTATGCAGCCATGCTTCAAGAACAGTTAGGCGGTGGAAATGGTGAGCTAAAGGCAGGACTCCAGTACTTTGTACAAAGCTTTCGAGTTAAAGATAAGGCCATAAAAGACCTGTTCTTGGATATTGCTGCTGAGGAATTCAGTCACATGGAAATGGTTGCCACCATGATTAACATGCTCAATGGACATGATCTTCAGGGCAATTATGCAAATGCTAATTTAGAACCCCATGTGCTTACTGGCTTATCACCTGATTTAGTAAATGCTTCTGGTGTTCCATGGACTGGAGCCTATGTTAATACGACAGGTGATTTATCTGCTGACCTGTTATCAAATATTGCTGCAGAGCAAAGTGCCAAAGTTGTTTACGAATATATTTATCGTCAAATAAATGATAAAGGTGTTAGAGAAACTATAGATTTTTTATTAAACAGGGAAGAAGCCCACAATGCTCTTTTTAGAGAAGCATTAAATAAAATCCAAAATACAGGCTCAAATAGAGATTTTGGTGTAGATGAGGATGCAAGGCTTTATTTTGACCTATCTTCCCCAGGAAAACACTTTCGGGCTCCCCAGCCAACTCCACCAAGCTTTAATAGTCCCAGGGGAACCAACCACAATCAAACACAGCACCATGGAAATCAGTATACTCAACAGCAGTATTATCATAATCAAAACCAAACTCAAATGCAAAAACCTAACCAGCATCCTAACTATCAATAAATAAACACAAAAAACAACCCCCTGGGTTATACTAATTCTCAGGGGGCATTTTTATTTCAATAATATTATTTTAAAATGATGAAAAAATATGTATCCTTTTAACCTTTATATCATTATGATAATACAAAGTACAGTTATATTTATGATATTTATGATATAATTTTAATAATATTTTGCAAAGCCAAGGAGATAGAATACATGTATAGCTTTCTTCAGTCTTTTTTTGAAATTGTTCCTGCAACAATTGCATACATTTTTTCCTTCATAGTTTTTCTAACAGGAATAGTTATTTTTTTTGAAAAGAGAAATCCAGCACAGACTGTGGCATGGCTCTTGATACTTCTTGTATTTCCATTAGTAGGCTTTGTTTTATATTTCTTTTTTGGAAATAATATTCGCAAACGTGCTCTCTTTAAAAGGATGAAGCTGGATAATGGTCCTATTGACTGTTTTCAATTGGTGCAGTCACAAAAGGAAAGGGTTAAACAAAAGCTTCTATTTTGCTGTGATGAATACACAGATATTAAACATAAGCTAATTAATTTACTTTTAAATAATTCCAGATCACCCTTTACCTATAATAACAAGTCAGAAGTATTCACCTATGGCGAGGATGCTTTTGATTCAAAGATTAATACAATGGAAAATGCAAAGCATCATATTCACCTTGAATATTTTATTGTTAAGGACGACAACCTTGGCAATAAAATAAAAAATATTTTAATTAAAAAAGCTAAACAAGGTGTTGAGGTCAGGTTTATTTATGATGGACTCGGCGGCTTTGGACTTGGTAGAAAGTTTCTAAAGGACCTTAAGGATGCTGGAGTACAAATAAAACCATTTCTGCCAATTAGGATACCATTTTTTAATAGTGAATTTAATCATAGAAACCATCGTAAGATTTTAGTAGTAGATGGGACAGTTGGTTACCTGGGGGGATTAAATATTGGAGATGAATATATTAACAAAAATCCTAGATACCCATTTTGGAGAGATACACATTTTAAAATTCAAGGTGAGGCAGTTTACATTTTACAAAATGTATTTCTAAAAAACTGGCGATTCATAACTGGAGAGGTTCCAGAAGGAAGGGAGTACTTCCCCAAGCATGGGAAAGTGGGTCAAGAATTAATACAGATAGTCCCTAGTGGACCAGATTATGATTGGGAATCTATACAACAGGCATATTTTTCCATAATCACGTCTGCCAAGTATAAGATTTATGTTACAACACCCTACCTAATTCCTGATGAAAGTATACTAATGGCTCTTAAGACAGCAGCCCTGAGTGGTGTTGAGGTAAAAATAATTGTACCAGGTGTACCTGATAAGAAGTTTGTATATTATGCCACCTGCTCATATTTTGAGGAGCTTATTAGGGCAGGGGTACGAATATTTAAATATAATAAAGGTTTTATACATGCAAAGGTTCTAACAGTTGATAATGTTATTGCATCAATAGGCACTGCTAACTTTGATAATCGCAGCTTTTTATATAATTTTGAAATAAATGCTTTTTGCTTCCATCCATCAACAGCAAAACGCCTTGATGAGGATTTTTATGAGGATTTAAAAGAGTGTGTTGAGGTTACATTGGAATTCTTAGAGAATAAAACCCTCTGGGTGAGATTTATGGAATCAACTGCCAGACTGGCATCACCACTATTGTAATATTTCTAGTTGGGAGGAATTTTCTTTGAAAAGCTACAGAAAAGAATTATGGTACCATGTAAAAAGCAGAAGACGCTTCATTAACATAACACCTCAAGTCGAGGAGTGTCTAAAGGAAAGTGGCATTAAAGAGGGTTTGCTTTTGTGCAACACAATGCATATAACCTCAAGCGTTTTCATTAATGATGATGAGGATGGGCTCCACCAGGATTTTGAAAAGTGGCTTGAGGGGCTGGCTCCAGAAAAACCTTATTCAATGTATAAGCATAATAGTTTTGAAGATAATGCAGATGCCCATCTAAAAAGAACCATTATGGGTAGAGAGGTAGTTGTTGCAGTAACAAATGGCAGACTTGACTTTGGACCCTGGGAACAAATCTTTTATGGCGAATTTGACGGCAACAGGGATAAAAGGGTTCTAGTTAAGATAATTGGCCAATAGATACACTTTCATTAATGCTGATGGCCTTTGTAGTTATATTGCATTTATATGAGTATATTTCAACACCATTATTTAAAGCCCTGTAAAATTCCTTTGCAAAAAATGGATCAGTTTTTTCATTAGGAGAGAAAACTTTGGCATCCGGATGTTGAATTATAAAAACCACGCAGCTTCTAAAGCCTTCTTTTTTAAATTCTATTAGTTCACCCAGGTGTCTTGCACCCCTTACTGTGGGAGCATCAGGAAACATGGCTATATTATCAATTACAAGAGTGCATGATTTAACCTCTAGATAACAGGGTGTCAAATCCTTGCCGGTTAAAAGGAAATCTAATCTGCCCTTTTTGACAACTGGTTCAGCATGTAAATGCTCATAATCCTTAAAGGGATTTAGAGCCCTTGCAGATAAAGCTTTTTTAACCAACTTGTTAGCTACTCTACTATCTACAGAAACCAGAGTCTGGCCGTTTTTTACAAGGGCCAGGTCGTACTGTGTTTTGCGGTCTTCCCTTGCTGTATGAGCAACATAAACCTCAGCGCCAGGAAATAATAATTCTGTCATCCTGCCTGGGTCAGCTACAAAGGATCGTATCCTTTGGCCTGTTTCCAATTCTATAATGCCGAGAAAACGATTAGGCCTTTCTAATAACCTACCCTTATAAAGTTTTGGTAGTTCTAATAAAGCTTCGTTCATTCTTAACCGTCACTCCTTTTTTTCACAGATGCACACCCAAATTATACAGCATTATTGCAAATCTTGCCACTTACTCACCCAACCTTTGAAAAATGGAAAAATATACTTGTGACATATACATGCACCATTGAATACTAATCTCCATATAATTTAAGGTGACTTTATTGAAGTTTTATAAGAGCTTATGGAGGTGGTAAATTAATGCATCCTGGTATAATTGGTGTAATAATAGCATCTATTATAAAAGGAATAACACTCCTGGTTTCGTATATTAGCAACAATACTTTTCCCCAACCATTATCAGAAGAGGAAGAAAACTTATTTTTAAAGAGACTTAAAAGGGGTGATGAGAGGGCCAGACACGTATTAATTGAGCATAATTTACGTTTAGTTGCCCATATAACTAAAAAATTTGAAACAAGCGGAGAAGAAATTGACGACCTAATATCTATAGGAACCCTGGGACTTATTAAAGCAATAAACACTTTTGACCAGGAAAAGGGTACCAAACTTGCCACATATGCTGCAAGATGCATTGAGAATGAGATACTTATGCACCTTAGAGCTACAAAAAAGATAAAAGGGGAAATCTCACTTTATGACCCCATAGGAGTAGATAAAGAGGGAAACGAATTGACATTACTTGATGTTCTAGGTACAGAACATGACGTGGTTTCACTTAAAGTAGAAAACGACCAGGAAAAGAAGAGAGTTATAGAAATGGTTAAAACGCTAAAGGGAAGAGAAAGAGATGTTTTGCAAATGCGTTTTGGACTATTTAATGGTTTTAGAAAAACCCAGAGAGAAATTGCTAAAAAATTAGGAATTTCCAGGTCATATGTATCGCGAATAGAAAAAAAAGCTATTAAAAACTTAATTAAGGAATTAGAGGCAAACGAAAAAAGCAAATTCTTTGATAAA